>JAQCCA010000043.1 GCA_027621155.1 Pseudomonadota bacterium
CCTCAGTATCAATTGGCTAAAAAGTTAACGCAAGCCATATTGTTGTTATTGTAGAAAAGTACACAAAAGGGAAAATCAAATGGAACAAACGAGCAATTAATTTGGCTGAACAAACAAAAGATGAGCGCTGCCAAGCATGGCTTGGTCCTATTTATAACAATTTGGCGCAAAATTATATAGAGGCAGAAAAATATCATGAAGCTCTGCAAGCTTTTGAGAAATGTAAAGCCCATGCTGAAGAGCGCGGAGACCAGATCTTTATTCGTGGTGCTCTTTGGGGAATGGGTAGAGCATTACGTGATTTAAATAAACTGGATCAAGCCTTGGATATCCAAAATGATCTCTTAAAAGAATATGAAAAAATATCCGATCAAAGGCTATTGCCAATGGAATTGATTTACGTTGGACGTGGCCTTGTTTACGAAGAGCTTGCTGAAATATATTTCGTAAAAAGATCTGAGGAGCAAAGCCAAAAATGTTGGAGTTAGGTAAATTATGACTTTCCCCTATAAACTTATCGACTTAACCCACGCACTCGATAGCACGATCTCTACATAAAATGGTGGATGCGGGTTTAATCATGATGTGCATATCGATTATTCTGATTGCGAAGGCGAAGATAAATTCCGTGTCATGAAAGTGGGAATGCATGCGGGGATCGGCACGCATATGGATGCGCCAAGCCACTGCATTCCTGGCGGGAGATTCATCCATGATTTTGATGTCAATGATTTGGCCATGCCATGCGTGGTGATTGATATATCAGATAAATGCCATGAACGTTATAGCCTCAGCGCCCAAGATGTAGAGGATTTTGAAAGCAAGCATGGCAAGATCGAAGGCGGCTCATATGTGTTTGTGCAAACCGGCTGGAGCAAGTTTTGGCGCACGACTTTGCAATACAATAACAACCATGTGTTCCCCTCCGTATCATCTGAAGCAGCATCACTTTTACTTGAACGGGGCGTGAGTGCTCTTGGTATTGATACGCTTTCGCCTGATCGCCCTGAAGATAGCTTTAAAGTTTATAAAGCCTTTTTGGGTGCGGATAAGATAATCATAGAAAACGTGGCAAATTTAGATATTATGCCGCCTACAGGCGGCTTTGTTATGGTCCTGCCCATGAAAATTAAAGATGGTACAGAAGCGCCATTAAGACTCGCTGGATTAATTGAAAGAGAGGTGAAATGAGGTTTAACTTATTGTTTGCCATCATACTCTCTTGCATAGCTTTTAGTAATGCTTATGCTTTGGAAAGCAAAAAGCTTGATATGTTTGACGAGAGTCGGGGCGGGAATATCCCTGCGGTTGTTTATCAAGAGGAAAATATAAATAAACGAGTGGTGATAATCAGCCATGGTTATGGCGCTAAAAACACGGAATATTCATTTATTGTAAACGCTCTTGCAGTACGCGGATATTTTGTAGCGAGCATTCAGCATGATCTTGAGACAGATAAACCCCTGCCCACAACTGGCAATTTATTTGATAGGAGAAAATCACTTTGGGAACGTGGAGTTCAAAATATTTTGTTTGTGATTGGTGAGCTGCAAAAGAGAGAGCTGCAGTTGGACTTTAGCAAAGTGATTTTAATAGATCATTCCAACGGTGGCGATATGTCGATGATGTTTGCCACGCTACATCCAGAAATGGTTTCAAAAGTTATTTCACTCGATAGCAGAAGATATCCTTTTCCAAGGAATCCAAAATTGAGCATTTTGCGCTTTGGAGCAATAGATGATGAGCCAGATGAAGGTGTTGTGCCTGAGTCTGGTGTTCAAGTTATTTATGTGAAAGGAGCGCGGCACATAGATTTGAGTGATCGAGGGAATTCGCAAATCAAGGATGAAATTCAAAAATCAATTATTAAATTTTTGACTGAATAAATTTACTTGCTCATGTAATATAATCAGTAACTGCTCTGCAATTTGATGCTTTGTGCATTTGCTTAAATGCTGCTTATTATGATTTCTATCTATGACAATTAACTCATTTTCATTGCTATCAAATATATCATTTGCTAAAACATCGTTAATGGCAATCATATCAAGATTCTTGGCCTTGAGTTTGTGAATTCCGTTATTGAGAATGTCTTGAGTCTCTGCGGCAAAGCCAACGCAAAATATATTGGGATGCAATCGCTTTACCTGTGCCAGAATATCTTCTGTCTTCTCTAGCTCTAATATGATATTATCAGATGTCTTTTTAATCTTGTGCGGCATTATTTTTGTAGGCTTATAATCAGCTACTGCAGCGCATGAGATAAAAATATCTATATCACAATGCTTTATTGAAGACAATGCCGCAGCCAACATATCTGCTTGAGAGCGAACCTCAATACGCTTGATTGCAAAATGTTTTGGCATTGCTGTTTTCCCTGTTATCAATATAACTTCGGCCCCAAGTTGCCATGCAATATCGGCTATAGCATTCCCCATTTTTCCAGAGCTATTATTGCTTATAAATCTGATTGGATCTATATCTTCTATCGTAGGGCCAGCAGTAATTAAGATGCGTTTATTAGCCAGTATTTGCTTTGATAATATCTTTTTTACATACATTGTAATTTGATATGGTTCTGACATTCTTCCAAAACCTTCTGCGCCACAGGCTTGTAATCCATAATTTGGACCTATGACATCGACATGACGACTTTGCAAGATCTTAATGTTAGACTCTGTAACGCTATTATGCCACATATTAACATTCATAGCTGGAGCTATTGCAATCTTACCTTTGCTAGCTAAGCAGATTTGTGAAATCAGGCAATCAGCCATACCATGTGAGAGTTTGCTTATTATGTTCGCAGATGCTGGAGCAATTAAAATTAAATCTGAGCGCGTTGCTATTTCTATATGCAATATATTGCCATTGCGATCGAACAGATTATCTAGGCTGTCGACGTATACTTTATTTGTAAACATGGCTTCAAAAGTTGCATATCCTATAAAATTCAAAGCATTTTTAGATAATACGATTGCGATATCATAACCTTCATTTACAAGCATCTTAGCCAAATCTATAGATTTGTATGCTGCTATACTGCCAGTAATGCATAAAGTGATTTTCCGCATTGGTTTATAATTCTAAATATGGAGATTGTAACTGCGTGATAAATAAATTATGCAAATCAAATTCTTGCCATGTATTGTCATAATCTGTTCTTTTGAGAAATAGCATTTCATCACCAGCATCATATACTATTTGATAAATTGTATAGTTCCAAGTCGCACCTTGTTCAGCAATATTTAAATCAAGGGCTTGCATCATTTCATCATGATGTACTTTATTTTTGCTATCTAAAAGATTTAACATATTATTACGTCTTGTGACGCCAAGCCACGTTAAATCATCAGATGGCTCATTAATCGCCCATGTTTCATTTAAATAGAAATTAGTAGAAACATGAATATTATATAAAGGAGGAGTAAATGGCTTCATTCCATGGTATGAAGAGTATTCATAGCTCTTCACCTCATCTTTTGAGGCAATATTAACAATAAGCGAATAATCAGACTGCACCGATAGTAATTGTTTATTTAGCTGATCTAAGGAGTTACTATTTTGCACGATATTTAATAAGTTAATAAGAAGAGTTTCTCTTTCGTTGTTTGTACTTCTGCCTCCAGATGGGGTGCCATTATTGAATTCAACAAATAGTCCAGCTTGATTGATGCAAGAAGGGCAATATATTTGTCCGGGCATAGATATGAATGCTGTTGGCACACAGTCGGTTTCATGCATCACAGTTAAAGTTAAAAATTTTGCGATTTCTTTAAAAGGACCGTGGAAATCGTAATTTCTACCTATGAGAGTGCCATTAGATGCAGTGATGCCGTAAGGCACAGAAACGAATGTGCAAGCAGCTATCTCTTGTTTTTCTCTTAACAATGCATTCAATGTCTCCATAGCGTTCAATATTTTTATTTTATCAATATCTATAGATGAGCCTGTCGATATACCTTCTAAAAATTTTTGATAAGAATAAGGGTATTTAGAAAAAAGCAACTCTGCTTTTTTTGTTAATCTTTCTATAGAAAGACCACCTTGTTCAATAAAATAATTTTGTATAATGTGGAATGATATTAATAAATCATTTTTTAAATGATGGCCGTATTGTATACCCATTTCATGTTTTGAGCCGTATAAATGAATGACTTTTATTGGATTAACAGACGGAGAACTGATATTGCGCATTGTTTGTAATAATAGAATTATAATATGATGCAACTTTAGCTAAGAAATATCAGCTGTCAAATAATATATTTTCCATCACACTGCTGCCAAACAAAATAAAGATTCATAGATGCAAATATGGCTAGAGCATATTTTCAATACTGTTTCGGCGCCTTACTTAAAATAATATCATTGATATTTTTTTGCGTAATGACAATTAAATTTAAAATGAGCAAATGCGATGCAATAACGCAATTATTTATTGTGTATGCGATAGGCATAATATCTTTATTACCCATCATGTTTTATGGCAAGCTTTTTAATATTTCTGACAAACGTCTGTTTGTTTATTTACAGCGATGCGTAATTAGCGTTCTGGTTATGTTGTGTTGGATTGAGGTAGTTAAGTATTTTGGAGCGAATCAGTCAATATTGGTTTTATATGTCACTCCTTTAATTAGTGTGTTATTGGCTAGTTTACTTTCTGCAGAAAAATTAAATATACAATGTTTTATAGTGTCTATGTCATGTTATCTAGTATTAGATATAGCGCTAAAAACAGAAATGACTACATCTTTATATGGATTTAGTATGGCAATATTATCTTCAATATTATGAGCTTACTATAAAGTTATATGCAAAAAACAAACTCAAACTGAGCAATATTTAGCAAAAGTGTTTCATACCTTTTTAGTCTCAGCTGTAATATTACTACCTTTCGTGAATAAAGCTGATGTATTTTCTTTTGCTCGCGAAGATTATATAGATTTGTTTTACATAGCTTTATTGCGAATCACTAACTGTATCTGTTTATTTTTGGCAATAAAATTTACTACCTTAAATTATCCTTTTTTTAGAAGAGTGAAAAAATGGCTGGAAGTTTTACGGCAAAACAGTAATGGATAGCATTATTAAATGCTGACGGAGCAAAAAATCCTGATTTATATCACGGCTGGTTCATTGGTTGGATTGAAAAAGACGATAGAAGAATTATTTTTTCCAACCACATAGAAGACGATAAGAAGGAAGAAACTTTTGCTTCATTACGTGCTAAAGCAGATATAAAAGAAAAGATGATAAAAATCATAGATCAGATTGAAGGTAACAAATAACAACAATAACATACGAAGAATTTGAGCGTGTGAATTTGCGCCCTGGTACGATTGTGAAAGTAGAAGAATTTCCAAGGACAAAAAGCCGGCATTCAAAGTATGGGCAGATTTTGGTTCTGAAATTGGCGTATTGCAAACATCAGCTCAGGTAACTGTACATTATACGCCAGAAACCCTTCTCAGGCGCCAGATTATGGGATGCGTTAATTTGGGAGAGAAGAATATAGCGGGCTTTACCTCTCAGTTTTTGCTTGTAGGGTTTTTGGATGAAAATGACGCTATTTGTTTGATAACAGTGAGTCCTTAGGTTCCGAATGTACAAAAAATGTTTTGATGGTAATTTAATGACGCAAGTAATTATTTTTGGATCCTCTAGTAGTTTTGGTAATACCAGAAAAGTTATTGACGATATTTTAGGCTTTTCAGGCATCCTATTATTTGATCTCAATAACTTTGACATTAGCCCTTTTGATTTTATGAACATCGCAATCAGAATGATGGTTTTATACCACTGATACAGGAGCTTATAGCCTATGATACTTGGATAATTAAAATTGAAATTAGGAATAGCGCACAAATGAAACTTTTTAACCACGTCTAAATTAAAGTTAAAGATTTAGAAAAAAGCAGCAAATTCTACGGCCCTGTTATGGCAGCCTTGGGATACAAGATAGTGCTTGAAATTGAAGGTGTTGTGATAGGTTATGGAACGAGCGTTCATGATATGTTTGAAATATGTCCAGCCTCAAGCCACACAGGTTGCCAAGTCATTCGAGTAGCAGTGCCATTGATGTTGATTGAAGATGGCATGATATCGCCTTCAGCTAAAACCGTTTGTGTTGGTATGTCAAGGCTGGTATCGGGAATTTGTGCGACCACACGCTTAGTACCGCGATTGCTAAACCACAAATCAACCCCAGCAATATGGCGACTTTCACTTAAGGTAAAGGTTTGGGCTAATGGATCAAAGCGTGTAAGGACAACCGTGGTTTCATTACGTCTGATATCAGTAATAACCGTAACACGCCTGCGCTCTTCAGTTATAATAATGCCGCGTCCGGTATAAGTGGCTTCACTATAACCTCCTTGATTGCCAATGAATTGGACGAGTTTAGTACCAGCTGGCACATTGGCTGAGACGGTGAATTTACCTTTTATTTTTCCTGTAGAATCTGCAATAAGTGGCATAATTTCTCCTATACACTAACGGGTTCAATAGTGATGCCATCAAAACCATCCGAAGTTGCTCATTTGGCATAAATCCTTCTAGATCAAAATTCTGAGTAGCTTGTCGCATAAAGGTAGCTTCACGTGTTGAACTGGATAAAAGTTCTGAGGTTTGGCTTATTTGTGTTCCAACTAATACGTTTTGAGTGGTGCTTGAGGTTACTCGCGTAAGCACGCCACCTCCATTCACAATCTGACGTGTGATGGGACTAGAAAGGACGCTAAATCGCTGCGTAATCGGGCTAGACCAGTTAGTTTCTAATTCTGTCCAGCGATCTACATTTAAATTGATAATGGCTTTTGCAGATATTGGTGCAAACGCTTGATAAGGATTAATTTATTGTTTGTAAGAGCTGCTCAAGCACTGACTCCAAAACATAGGGTAATAACAAAGGATTTGACCCTTTACCTACATCTTGAACTGAGCCGTTAATAGGCAAAGTAAGTTCGTGATCGACAATCGCTGCAGTCTGAGTGATCCCTTGATCGCGCATGTCATCATCAAAAAAGGGATTAACAAAAATTCCTTCTTAGCTGCAGGCTCACGACTATTGGCATCGTTACGTAGGCGTTCTTGAGTAATCAAATCATATAGATCGTTAATGCTTGAGCGCATGGCTTTAATATAACTCATGACCTCCATGGATGGGTAAATCCTTTAATGTGACGAACAATGCCTTGAGCATCCATGGTTATTAGATCGTATCGAGTCATCATTCAGCTGTAATCCATCAAAACCAAAGCGCCATTAACAGCCCCTGAAATTTTAAAGCCATTTTCAGTGATGTTTTGAGGTGTAATACGGCTACGATAACGATAAGTTATTTCATACGTACTGCCTGGGGCGGGTTCAGATCCAGACAATGAACAATCTACATCACCAGAATGCAAACGATAGTCTGTGCCATTAACGTAAATGGTAGCGCCTTGCTTTACCTGAATAATTTCAAGTACCGATGTGTCTGATATTGGGTCTGCAACACCAGTAAAAGACCCATGAGTCATAGCAATTGTTTTTTGAACTGTGACATCCACATCGAAAATTTCTTTAATAGGCGTCTCATTAAGCGTTAGTGCCATTATGCCTTGAGCATCTGGCTGGAATGTATGAGGCTCTGATTCTATTGCCTGAATATCTGGATCAAACGCAAAACGAACCCTCAAGCTATGAGGCAGCTCGATCTTAAAACCATCGACATGGGCTTTACCTTCGTTGATAACAAAAACTTGTTCATTATTGTCTGTTATGCAGATACATGACATCGAGACCGCTTACCACATAAGAACCATTTGATTCACGATCGTAGCCAGCAAGAGCTGCATTGACTGCATCTAGCTGCGGTGGTGGTGCATGTTGAACTAAAACACCATTTTCAACACCGTAAATAGGATAAAATTCACCTTCTTGAGATGTTGGGGGAATACCATCTGCTTGAAAGTCCCAAGTAATATTTGCTTTAAGGCGAGCAGCTCCTGGTTCTTGATAATTTCGAGTGCCGACCGCTGGATCACGAAGACCTGGATCTTCAAGCTCAGTTACCGTACTTTCAACATACCATACACCAATGCGCACAGACGTATTAACAGGAATAGTAAAGTTTGCAGAGCCTATTTCACGAACAGTACCACGCAAATAAATGTAATCTGCTTCTACGCTGGTCTCACCTGTATCAGGATTGACCGCGCAGGCTGCGCCACGGATCACATCGCCATCGCGAAAGATAACGTCCCCGATTCCCTTAAGACCATGCAAAGCATAATCTTGAATTTCATTCAGTTCAGCCGATTGGAAACCGTGGCCTGTTAAGAATAGGCTTCGGTCATATTTTTTGGCTGGATCATAACAATTATAATAGCTATTGAGTGTCATTGTATCTTCCCATGAATCTTATAGATGTTGTTCATAATTGCTCCCTAAAACGTCACCACAAATGAAAAAGTTTCGTGCGTTGCCGCTGTTCGGATTAGTGGCACTGTGCGTCCTAAGACCAATAAAATACCTGCATTAATAATGTCTTGCGGCTCAAAATAGCGTTGCCCAGGCGGTAATTCAGGATTGGTTTCAGTGCCTACAATAACGCCGAGCTCACGTATTACTTGGGTTGAGGCATTGTCAAAATCAAAAGTAAAACGTAAAAATAGATTGTTAGTTGGAGTACTTGATGCCTTAAAACGACCGGTCGGGGTAATCAAATCGCCATTTTCATCGCCGGTACAAAAAATGACCTCATCAGCAATTCTGCAACCCACTTCATGCAATAAGGTACTGGCGATAATAGGTTCTAGTGGCGTTGCATAGGTATAATCAATAGTCAGTGTGCTGTCCACAGAAATATTCCCATTAGGGAGACGAATAATGATATTCATCACGCTGTCAACGCTATAGTCAGCCCCTGAAATAAAATTCAGTTGAAGGTTATATTCATGATTGGATCTGAATTCGTCCATGGGCGGCCCAGATGACGATGTTGATGCCACGTCAGTATGCCTGGATATGTTGTTGTTATAAAAGTCTCGCTGTAAGCAAAAGGACTTAATTGTATTGGGTCAAGTGTTTCTTCTAATAAAGTAGGTCAAATGTGGCCCTCTTGATAATTTTTATGCAGCTCTTTCCCAACAAAATTATGAATCACTGCATTTATAATTGCTGTTGCTCATATTCTTTTGCTCGGTAAAACCGTTCTAGAATTTCTCGATACAGGAAATGCCAAACATGATCAGAAAGCTGATCTTGGCTTAAGATAAAGGTTGCGCCTACCTCTGTTTTGGTGGTAACTGCAAAACACGCATTAATTTCACTAAGACGCCAACTATCAAATAAAACAATCAATGCTTTTACAAGATGGAGTGGAGGTTCAAAATCAGGAGTGAAAGGTGATAGCGGATCGGGATTTTGCCAAATGTGATCGCGTACGTAAATGGCATTATGATTTCTGGTGTGAGGTTCTGTTTCATTTAAAATAGCGAAGTCCAGGCGATATAAATCATCACTCAGCGCATTGTTGTGGTGTTGTCTATTGGCTGCAAATTTTAAAATGGGCAAAGAGGATGTTGCTTCAAAAGGATTAAATCGACCAAAAGATAATACGGGGCCGTCAGAGGTTAATCGCACGCCAGAATAATCAGATAACAGACTGCCCCAATCGCTCTGATCGAGCATAAATCGCCTGATATCATAGCGATCGTTATACATCCGCATCAAACGTGACCTAGCTGGCGCTGATAGTTTTGCAAGCGCTACTACATTATCAACAAAGAAATCATTCGGCATATCATGAATACCAACCTGAAACTCAGCAAAGTGTTTGCCTGGCGGTTCTTCTTCAATATAAAATTTTCGATGTTCATCCATTTCAGAGTCATCCGCAGTGAAGCAGGAGTACCACGAATCCGTTGAAACTGAACACCATCTTGAATAGCCTGCCTTGGATCAGGAACCCAAGCTAAAATTTTACCGAGCTCATATTCCCAAATCAGCCAAGGTAGCACTCTATCAGTTGGTGTAAATTTAAAACCTCTAATCACGCGCGGATTAATGCCATAATCAATGGCATCTGCTAAGGCTTCTTCTTGCGGTGAGTAGCTGGGAGGAAGTAAGGTTATCACCAATCACGCCCTCCAGTTTCAAGATAAATAGTTTCTAAAGCAATACATTCATGATCTTGAACAACCACATCTTGCAAGGGATTTAAAAGCTCAATACGTTGAACACCTTGAGCAAATAAATGGGCAATAATCCAGCTGCGTGTTAGGTTCCAACCCAAACCTTTTGTTTCATTCAGTGCTTTGATAAAAGCAGCTTTGGCCATTTCAACAATATCTTCTGGGGTTTCTGGGTAGAGATAAATTTTGGCTTGAATGCTGACAGCAATAATACCGGAACTAACCACTTCAACGGTATCTGTAAGTACACTTATATCATCACGCAAAATAACAGACCTCGCTTTTTCCAAAAGTTCTGTGCTAGGGATGCCATTACCTTCTGTAGAAAGAATGGAAACCAGAACAAAGCCTGGTGTAGGTGATTCAGCGCGCGCATCTTTGATACGCGTATCTGCTGATAGGGCATGGTAACGATAATGTTCTCTGCTACCTGCAGTAGACTAGCCTACAATTTTAGCCTGATTTCTAAAATCTTCATAGCTGGATTGCTTTCAAGCAGTGCTGAAAACGTGGGATCAAGGCGAAGCAACTCCGCTTTCATGTGCGTGAAAATCGTCTCATAATCAAGCGTTTCAATGACATTGGGATTTTGTAAACGTGTTAGATCTTGCATCATGATACGACAATCCCATCTAAAGTTATGGGCCTGCCATCCGGCAAATAAATCCCCTATAAAATCAAAGTAATGTGACCTTCTCTAATTTCTACAACCTGCACACGTTCCAATTTAAATCGATTTTCCCATTTTTGTAGTGCCTCAGCAGTGGCTGCATAAAGTTCAACGGCAAAACCTGGTGCTGTTGGCCGATCTACCAGCTCAAATAGTCTAGAACCGTAATCTCTGCGCATTACACGGCTCCCTATCAGTGTAGTCAAGATATCCACGATAGACTGCTTAAGATGTTCAAGGCCCGTTAATTCTTTGTCGCTTCTAGCATTCATTCCCCACATAATTTACCTCGCAAAAACAGTTTGACTGCATTCTTGCGTTTTTGAGCCGCAAGAAATGGGATCACCACAATCCGAGCAATGGCTTTGCCATTGGCGTAAACTGTACTTGAGTCTTTGAAAAACACACCATCATGGGGTGGCGTATTAGGGCACGCATGCATGGCTCATTTATCTTGCTCGCGGTGGACAGCTTTACCCTCAACAAACACATCATCGCTTGCGCTAATACAAGGTCTGGATCGATAACAGCTGTGGCCGGTGCATTTATCATTAAGTCTTACGATTCCTGGCATATCATTCATTCAAATCAATTCGTTTAGCTTTGAGCTTGATGCTGTCTTTACTCATCTCCAGGCTTGATTCACCTATCTTCAGCGTTAAGGTTCCATCTGTCACAACTGAGACAGTAAAATGATGTTTTTCTTTGTCATACAAAACTTTGCTACCATCTTGAAAAACCAAAGTTGCATCGGTTTCTTTATCGCTTGGTGCGGGATGTTTTTTTTGATAAATAGCTGGGATCACAATACTCTCCATGTTGAACCTCTACATAATATAGGCATCAAGATCTGATTTAAAACCATCAGGACTAGCACCTAGAAATTCAGCCGGAGATACATTCATTCCCACCATGAATTTTGATGGATGACCCTTGTAACTTCACTCACCAAAGCCCTTGCAGCAAAGGCGGAATTGGGGATGGTGCTATCCACAATAATTCTTGCTTCAAATCGAGCGCGAAGAGCAATTTCACCGGTTCCAGGATAGTTGCCGGGTTCAAAGCTTACCAGCTCCACCAAAACAGCCGGTCCTAATAACGCGGCTTTGATCACCGGATAAGATTCACAAGTTTGAATTTCCGGTATCTCGCGTTTTAACGTAGAGGTAATGGCAGCATGTAATTCTTCCCAAAAATTCATAGGCTCCCCTTTAAAATAAAGCCCAGTTCATGGCGAAAATATTGAATAAATTTATCTGCTGCACCTGAATCCACGAAGCCTTTAATGATATTAGAAGCGACAGGCTCAAGTGGTAGTACGACTTCTCGGATAGGAAAGCTTGGAGGCCCGTTTACGTTTAAAAATACCCCGGTGACCTGTGGGCATCGTAGCCACAAAAGCCCCCTTGAATTCCATTTTACCTGCTTTGGCACCTGTTGAAGTTTGCCTCATATTGCCAAGAAGCGAGGCTTTAATACCGTAAAGGCTAGCCACTACCAATGCTTTAAGTGAGCTCGTGCTTGCCTTGATCACATTAAGACGATCTCGTATGATTTTTTGCTTGAGTTTTTTCTGTGCGCTGATTTCTTTCACGCTTTGGGATTTAACCCAGAGAGCCGTTTTATTGAGAGCGCGCATGGCCGCCAGTTGTACTTGGCTTTCAGTTCCACGCATTGCAGCAATGATCTGGTTGATATCACCGTATGTTGTAACATCCAAGGTAAAAACGGACATATTAGCCTTCCATTACCATTGCTGTTATTTCCCAAACCGTATTGGAGGCATCACGCAGAGGTTCACTAAAGATTTTATAGCGATTGCCTGCAATAATCATCTGATCACCGACTTTAGGAAAGGATAATTCATGGGTACCCACTTCAAATATCGCCATATGGCCAATGACTTGCCCATCACCCATCTCATAAGCGGTATCGGGTTGTTTGATTAAAACACGAATAGG
>JAQCCA010000044.1 GCA_027621155.1 Pseudomonadota bacterium
GACAATCATATAAAACGACGTTGTTTTACCCGCACCATTTGGTCCCAAAAGCCCGACAATTTCACCGGTATTGACCTCCATAGACACATCGACCACAACCCAACGCGAGCGATATGCTTTGCCCAAATGTGTTGCCACCAGCTTATGTTTTTGTTCTGTCATATTACTTTCTTAACTTATGATGATTAGGTTATATGAGACCACTTATAAAAAGAGATTATTTTAATAAGCCCACAATCTGCTAGACATCCTAATCATATAGGTCTTTATATTCAAGTTTTTTTACCAGCTTACGAGGAATCTGAACTGAATCAACTTAAACCACAGAGGAGTCACAGACCTCTTTTGATTTTCGAGATGCAGTATGTCGTTGCTTAGCTAAAATGATTTCTTTATGTGCTGCTATTTTTCTATCTGTGTATAAAACTGAACTGATCTAACCCGCTTCTTGGGGTTGGCAATATCGATCTTTCCCCGAGCGAAGTCACAGGAGGTATCAAAATTCATGGCTTCGACTAACGCTCAGCCAACGCTTAGAGTATCTATAAAACATTCCCGCTAGGGAAAATATTGACAACACATACCAAGCTTGCCTAAAATTATGCCTGATCGGGAATAAAGGGAAACTTGATAAATGAGAGTTAATATAATCAACACCCAAGATATTGGTGATATTATTCGCAAAGCACGGAAAGCACAAAAGTTTACTCAATCAGATCTTTCAGGTATTAGCGGTGTTGGCATCCGCTTTATTAGTGACATTGAAAATGGTAAAGAAACTGCAGAAATTGGCAAGGTCATCCACCTGCTTGGAGCCGTTGGCATTGCACTAGATCTGCATTGTGAGTGGATGTGACTATGGCAGTTGAAACCTTAACCGTTTACTTCAATAGCATCTGTATTGGAACCATCTCTTTAAGTGATGGAAAATTGAGCTTCAGCTATTTACCAGCATATACTTCTGACAATAACAATCCTCCTTTGTCAATGTCACTACCGTTACAAAATGAAGCATTTGGTCATGAGCTTACCTTGGCTTATTTCTCTGGCTTACTTCCTGATGAGCCGTTACGATCTCGCTTAGCTAAGCACTTACATATTTCACCTAAGAATACTTTTGCATTACTCAAAGCTATCGGTGGAGAGTGTGCTGGTTCTGTATCATTCTATCCCCCTGAAACAGACTCAGAGTATCAATATAAAATTTTGAACAGCTTATCCTGTAAAGGTGTCATAACTCAAAGTTCATGGACATACCCTTGATTTTTTTATATGATGCGCATCAGTAAAGTTAGTAAAATTAGTGAAATTTTGCAGCCTAATTAATCGGTTTTAAATAAACTAAACTGGTTATTAATAACCATAAATTAACAAGTAGATCTATTATTATGATGTTTTATCCTCAAGAGTTTGATGTTATCGTTGTTGGCGGTGGTCATGCTGGAACAGAAGCGGCAGCAGCAGCTGCACGTATGGGCGCCAATACCCTACTTTTAACACACAATATCGACACTTTAGGACAGATGTCTTGTAATCCTGCCATAGGCGGCATTGGCAAAGGTCACTTGGTTAAAGAAATCGATGCCTTAGGCGGCATTATGGCAAAAGCGATTGATAAAGCAGGTATTCAGTTTCGCACACTTAATGCCAGAAAAGGACCTGCGGTACGCGCGACACGCGCACAAGCTGATCGCACACTTTACAAAATTGCTGTACGCCATGCGCTAGAGAACCAAGAAAACTTATCGATTTTCCAACAAGGGGTTGATGACCTGTTGATCGAAAATGGTCGCGTCACTGGCGTTGTCACGCAAATGGGACTAAGCTTTCGTGCCAAAACAGTTGTTTTAACAGTTGGCACGTTTCTAGCAGGCAAAATTCATATCGGTTTTAATAATTATCAAGGTGGGCGTGCCGGTGATCAGCCAGCTAATGCCTTAGCGCAGAAACTGCGTGCACTTCCTTTTGATGTCGCGCGTTTAAAAACAGGCACACCGCCACGCATTGACAAGCGTACGGTTAACTTCGCGGCAATGGGTGTCCAACCTGGTGATGACCCGACACCTTGTTTTTCATTTTTCACTGAAGCACGTGAGCATCCATTGCAAGTGCCATGCCACATCACCTACACCAACCTTAAAACTCATGAGATTATTCTTAAAAACCTTGATCGCTCAGCGATGTATGGTGGCATGATCGATGGCATTGGACCACGTTATTGCCCATCTATTGAGGATAAAATCGTGCGCTTTGCTGATAAAGATCGCCATCAAATTTTTGTTGAACCTGAAGGCTTGGATAGTATTGAACTTTACCCTAATGGCATGTCGACCTCTTTGCCATTTGATGTGCAACTGCAGTTTATTCGCAGTATCGAAGGTTTTGAAAATGCCTATATCATGCGTCCTGGTTATGCGATTGAATATGATTTCTTTGATCCGCGTGGTTTATATCCAAGCTTGGAAACCAAGCACGTTGGGAATCTCTTCTTTGCTGGACAAATCAATGGCACAACCGGCTATGAAGAAGCCGGCGCTCAGGGTCTTATTGCCGGATTAAATGCAGCGCTAAAAGCACAAGATAAATCGACTTGGTCACCCAAGCGTAATGAAGCATATATTGGTGTACTCATTGACGATTTAATCACCAAGGGCACACAAGAGCCTTATCGCATGTTTACTTCACGCGCCGAATATCGATTGATTTTAAGAGAAGATAATGCCGATGCACGTCTATGCCCAAAGGCTATTGAGCTTGGACTGTTAAATGAGAAAGATAAAGAAGCCTATCTTGCTAAGGCAGCATTGATATCAAGTGAAACCTCGCGTTTAAAATCTATGTGGGTTGCACCCAAAAGTGTTAAAGCCAACAAATTAGAGTCATTGCTTGGTAAAGCCATGAGTAAAGAAAGCAGCCTTTTTGACCTGTTAAAGCGCCCTGAGGTCGACTATCAAAGCCTTGCTGATATTGCGGAGCTTGGTGATTTTATCGATCACACCCAAGCCATTGAGCAAATTGAAATCTCTGCCAAATATGCAGGATATATTGAGCGTCAAAACGAAGAAATTCTTGCCAATCAAACCCTTGAAAATGCACAAATCCCTCAAGATTTTGACTACAGTAAAGTTTCAGGGCTTTCTAATGAGGTCCGTCAAAAGCTTATGACACAGCGCCCATCAAGCTTGGGCGAGGCCTCACGCATACAAGGGATGACACCTGCAGCTATTTCCTTATTGACTATTTATATGAAGAAGTTAGGCTTTCTCAAGAAACAAAATAATATCAATGACTAATAAGGACCTTTGATGAGACTAAACAAAACATCTGCTTTACTTAAAACATTGCTTTTTATCGTATTAAGCCTTGTGATGATCGCATGCGCGACCACTGCAAAGTATCGTGCGATTTTAGATCAATGGCATGGTCAAACAATTGATAACTTTGTGCAGATGTGGGGATATCCGAATAAAACATTGAAGCTTGATAATAACCAAACCGCTTATGTCTATAGTGATCGCCAAATCGTCAGCACACCAATCACACAAATGCCAACGAACATTACTACCGTGCAAAATGGCAACAACACGACGGTAATCTCAACGCCTGGTACGATTGTTGGTGGTCAGACTTATTCATTATCCTGTACAACGTGGATTGTCTTTGACAATAAAACAAGAAAAATTGTTAACACCACATTTCGCGGTAATAACTGCGTTTCTTATTAAGAATATAAACCCAACAGAAAAAGAGATAAACCATGACTGATATTTTTTGTGAAAAACTGAAACAACAAGGCACTGCCATGAAATACGCGCCAATCCCAGGAGAGCTTGGACAGCGCATTTTCAAATCCATCTCACAAGAAGCTTGGAGTAAATGGCTTGATCACCAGACGATTTTAATCAATGAATATCGCCTTAATCTATTAGAGCCTGAAGCTAAAAAATTCTTAATGACTGAAATGGAAAAATTCTTATTTGGCGAAGGTTCTGAAAAGCCTGATGCTTTCTCTACTCCTGAATAGTTATCTTTTTCATTACACAAAATCACTCTGGAAAACGACGCGCTCAATATACTTTTGTTGCAAAAGTTGCTCAGTCTTAAGTGATGTCAAAGCCAAAACACCGGCAATACTCACCATTGCAATCACTAAAACCATTACTGTTTTCATTATTTACTCTCATTGATCATTTTCACTACAGACATTCTAGCGTGTACCATTTATAAACAAAAATCATATAAACTTATAGCCCCATCAATAAAATGAATAGCAACAAACCTGCTAGCAGTTCGCCAAAAGCACGCAAAATACAAAGCAAAAAATTCTGTAAAATGGCTTGTGATGGGTATAAACTAGGTTCAAGTAACATTTACCCATGGTTAACATTTATAAGGGAGCTCACCATGACATACAAAAAAGCGCTTGTTGCCGTCAATATTTATGAAGACACAGAACACGTCATTGCATCAGCCAAAGCGATTGCACACAAGCTAAAACTTAAGCTTGATGTCATGACCGTTATTGATAATGCTGCTGAATTTGTGCCTGCGGCAATGGATTTTCAAAAGAGCTTGCAAGAGAATGC
Organism: Pseudomonadota bacterium; assembly: GCA_027621155.1. Classification (GTDB taxonomy): domain Bacteria; phylum Pseudomonadota; class Gammaproteobacteria; order Francisellales; family Francisellaceae; genus Caedibacter. Next base: position 4,587 of record JAQCCA010000044.1, read on the forward strand.
CAAGCAAAAATTACAAGAGATCAAGCCGCAATTTGATGGCATTAATGCCGAGTTTCATATTGCTCAAGGCAATCCAAACTATGAAATTACACATTATGCTGAAGCACATGATTGTGATCTTATTATCATCGGCTCACATGCGCGTCATGGCTTAAACCTGCTGCTAGGTTCTACAGCCAATAGTGTTTTACATAAAGCGAAATGTGATGTTTTAACTGTACGTATTCGTGAGAACAACCCAAATCAAGTGATGAATTATGGCAAGATTCTACTGGCTACGGATCTTGAAGATGACAGCGCACAAGTTGCTAGCCTTGCAAAAGAGATCGCGCATACTTTTGACTCATCGGTTTCAACGATTTGTGTTCAAGGCGATCCAACAGTTGTTACCGGTATTTATGGCATTGTACCTGAAGTACAATCGCAACTTACCGAAGATATGCAGCAAAAACTTAATGATTGGTCAAACAAATATCAATTTAAAGGTCAACGTTATTTACAAGCAGGCAGTGCCGCAGATGAGATTACTGAAACGGCTAACTCACACGGCTATGGTCTTATCGTCATTGGTAGCCATCAACGTGGCGCCTTTGGTCGCTTCTTCCTAGGATCAACTGCCAATGCAGTACTTCACCACGCCAAGCAGGATGTGCTTGTTACTAAGCTTAAAGCATAATTCCCCAAAAAACCCTTCAATCTCTGTGATAATTTACCTTAATCAACAACAAACCTTTTGAAGATTGGCGCAAAATTCACTAGGATAGTGCCAGCTTTAATAACCCCATATCTATCGCTAATTATTTGCTGCCGTTTGTAAGCAATATTATGCGATGATTACAGTATTAGGAAATCAGGAATATTGATATGACAACAACAGCCATAGTTTTCCCAGGACAAGGCTCACAAAAGCTTGGGATGTTAGGTGATTATTACACACGTTTTAATGAAATTAAACAAACCTTCACTGAAGCCAATGATGCTTTAGGTTTTGATCTTTGGCAAATCACTCAAGAAAATGAGGATAAGCTTAACCAGACAGAATATACACAACCCGCGTTATTAGCTGCAAGCATTGCCATTTGGCGCGTACTTAACAATCACAGCAATATTACCCCTGAAATACTTGCAGGACACAGTCTTGGTGAGTATTCAGCACTTTGTGCTGCAGGCAGCATTGATTTTGCTGATGCGCTACGTTTGGTGCGTTTACGCGGGCAACTGATGCAATCAGCGATTACTGATAAAGCATGTGCCATGAGTGCTATTTTGGCATTAAGCAATGAAGAGGTGATCAAGTGCTGTGATGCAGCAAGATCAGCTGGTATTGTTGAGCCTGCTAATTTTAACTCTCATGGACAAGTTGTGATCTCAGGCGAATTAAAAGCCGTTGAGAAAGCCAATGAAATCGCCAAAGAGATGGGGGCAAAACGCGTGCAACTCTTACCTGTTAGCGTGCCATCGCATTGCTCATTAATGAAAGAGGCAGCTGAGAAGTTTGCCACAGCTTTAGATAAAATCACGATCAAAGTGCCAGCAATTAAAGTGATTCATAACTATGACGTTCAGTCTCATGCTGAAATCAGCGATATTAAAACAGCCTTGGTTAAACAGCTTTACTCGCCTGTCAAATGGACGCAAACCATTGAGAAAATGGCTGAACTTGGCATTGATCACGTTATTGAATGCGGTGCGAATAAGGTATTAACAGGCTTAAACAAGCGCATTGTTAAGGAACTAAACTATCAAGATACTGCAAGCGTTGAGGCGATGGATAAACTGCTTGAGCAAGCTAAAGCATAATAATAAATTACGACTATGACAGCATTAAAGAGGCTTGCTCAGACCCCTTCTACTTACGCTCAGGGAGCAATATATTGACTGCTGTCTGAGCACAGAGCAATATTAAAAACATATTTGAATATATCAATACAAAATAAAAGGATAAAAAATGAGTTTTGAAAATTTTGAAAACAAAGTAGTTTTTGTAACGGGTGCAAGCCGTGGAATTGGTGCAGCTATTGCTAAAGATTTCGCTGAAAAAGGAGCAACTGTGATTGGCACGGCAACCTCTGAAGCAGGGGCAGAGAAAATCACTCAAACATTACAAGGCTATGGCAAAGGTCATGGCATTAAGCTTAATGTTACTGAAGTACCAAGTATTGAGGCAGCTTTCGCTTGGATGAAAGATAACACAGGCTATCCAGATATCATCGTTAACAATGCCGGCATTACTAAAGATAATCTGATGATGCGCTTAACCGAAGAAGACTGGCTAAGTGTTATTCACACCAACTTGGATTCTGTTTTTAAGATTTCCAAAGCTGCTATTCGTCATATGATGAAAAAGCGCTGGGGTCGAATCATCACGATTGGTTCAGTGGTTGGCACATCAGGTAATCCAGGGCAGGCAAACTACTGCGCAAGTAAAGCTGGTGTTATTGGTTTTTCTAAGTCATTGGCGCAAGAAATTGCCTCACGCAATATCACCGTTAATGTCGTGGCACCTGGCTTTATCCAAACAGATATGACCGATAAATTAACGGATGAGCAAAAGCAAGCCATTATCACACAAGTGCCAGCACAAACCTTGGGACAACCCGAGGATATCGCGCATGCAGTTACTTTCTTAGCGTCTGAAGGCGCGCGTTACATCACTGGACAAACAATACATGTCAATGGCGGCATGTATATGGCATAACTCTAGCTAATCAGCCGCCTGCGGCTTGCTCGATAAAAAATCGTTTCAATATCTTACTGTTATTTACCACATTAACACCCAAGGCTCTTAACGGCTTAATCAGCGGGTGATCATTACAAAAAAGCTGTTTTAACCCCTGCATTGCATGAATCATCAACTGATTATCAAACTGGCGTTTACGCGCATATTTTGCCAACGTACTAACATCAGCAATATTGCGTCGCAGATGCTTTGCTTCAGTCAATACCTCAATTAACGCGCGCACATCGGCAAAGCCTAAATTAATGCCCTGCCCCGCTAACGGGTGAATCGTGTGCGCAGCATCAGCAATCAGCACCACACCCTGCTTATAGTAACCATCGACATGGCGTTCAATCAATTCAAAGCTCATGCGCTTACTTTGTAATTGCAAATCACCTAATTTGCCTTCTGCAGTCATGCTGAGATATTCATTAAAGGTCTTATCATCCATCGCCTTAAATTTTGCAAGCTCATCACTGGCGACTGAAAAGACAATAGAACATAAATAAGGATCACAAAGCGGCAAAAGTGCCAACACACCATTCTTCAAAAAGCGCTGATAAGCAATATCTTGATGTGGCTTTATCGCTTTAACATTGGCAACGATTGCATGTTGCTGATAGGGTTTAACGCTACAGTCAAAGTCATATTGCTGGCGAATAAATGAATTAGCGCCATCAGCACCAACAATCAGTGTTGCCTCAAGCTCTTTGCCATGATCAAGTGTTATCGCAGTATGTGACGTGTGCGAAGTCAACGCTGTAATTTTTGAGTGCTCAAAAATAGCGACATCTTGCTTTTTGAGTGCTTGATATAATTGTGCAACGATTAAATCATTCTCAACAATCGCCCCTAGACTCTGTAGTGAACATTCCTCAGCTTTAAGACTCAATTGTGCGCTTGAGTTTTGATCCCAAACCTCCATAGCAACATAGGGATTTATTCGCATATTGACAATGTCACGCCAGACACCAAGATCGTTTAATAAGCCTTGGGAGGCGGCATTAATTGCACTGACGCGTTTTGGTGCTGTCGTCTTATCAAACGACTTCACAATGTGTCCTACTTCAACCACAGCAACTTTAAAGCCGTTTTGCACTAAGCCTAAACTTAAAGACAAACCAGCCATCCCACCACCGACAACCATTACATCATATTTCATAAGATAGTTTTTCCATGCTTTGAGCGCATTAAGCTTGAACCCTGATTATATTTACCCATCATTAATTTGCTAAAAGATTTTTTCAAATGCTGATCACGCTCCAAGCAATGAAGGGCAAAACCTCTCGCAAGTTTAATGGGTAACATATCCTGACTAAAGACATTAATCATAGAGTGTGTCAACAGTGCTGTGCGCTTATGATCAAACACTCTGGTTTCTTGATATTGTGCTAACATATTGGCAATATTCTGTGTTGTAAACGCGGCGTCATCATTTGCAAGTAAATCATAGACTATACCAATATCACGAATGCTGAGATTCAATCCCTGCCCTGAAATCGGATGCAAGAAATGTGAGGCATTGCCAAATAACAATACATTTTTGCGATAAAGCGTTTGGGCGCGAATAAGCGATAAGGGAAAACTTTTAATCTCGCTCACATCAACAAAACGCCCTAAGCGATAGCCAACAAGGCGCTGTATTTCTTTTAAAACAGCTTGTTTTGACTCTGCCTTCCAATAGTCAACTTTATCGTGATCAACACTCCATACGCATGCCATTTGTCGATCATCAACCGGTAAAAGTGCCAATACGCCATTATTAATAAAACGTTCATACGCGATATTGTTATGAGCTCTTTGTAGATCAAGATCAAATACTAGCGCGCTTTGCTGGTAGTCATGTTTGTGCGCCGAAATACCCGCTTTTTCACGCAATTTGGACTGCGCACCATCTGCAGCAATAATTAAATCTGCGGTTATTTCTGAAATGTTGTCATCTTTTTCAATCACTAAATTAAAACACTCGCCCTGCTCCAACAAATCAAGCACCTGACAGTCTTGATAGAGTGTTATATGGTTTTCACTCATAAGCGCTTCATGCAACGCTGGCAATAAATACTTTATCTTAACGACAATGCCCAAAAACGCTAAGCCCTCATCTTTGGCATAAAGATTGGTCTGCGAATATTGCCCTTTGTCTGACACATGCACTTGCTTGATATATTCAACATGGTCTTTGATCTTCTGCCAAACACCTAAAGTATTTAGCACACAAACCGAGCTATACGACAAGGCAATCGATCTATTGTCACTTTTACTTAATTCAGTATTGGCGAGCTTTTCAATGAGTGTGATCTGCTTATCTTGCTTTGCCAAGCTCAATGCCATCAACATGCCAACAGCACCGCCACCGACGATTACGATGTCGTGATGACTTTTATCTGGGTTGCTCTTTTTATTATCTTCAGTCATTTTCAATAACAATTATATCTACGATCTTATGAACTGAAGATAGTTTAACGATAGTTGTTAGACTTTAGAATGCCTGATAGACATTATTTCTTTTGAATTCTTTTAGACTCTTTGATTTATGCGCTCGCTAGTGCATTATTTGACGGCACTTTATTCATCGCATTTAAGACTTTCAATATACTAATGGCTTGCGCTAACTGCTTATCTTTATGCAGTAGACTTTGCGCATTTTTATAGTCTTTCTTATAGTTTGCCAGTGCTTCTTTTGTTGCTTTATCCTTTTGAATATCATTATTTGAGACAATCGCATGCTCGAAACTACTTTCATCAAAGACCAATTCTAGCGTATCACTATCACTTTTATCACCTTTGGCATTATCTACTAATAAATCAATTTCTTCTTCCTCAATAATGACATCAGGAATCACCCCTCTTGATTGAATAGCGATTCCATTAGGTGTGTAATATCGTGCCGTTGTCAACTTCACGGCATTGGTTTCTGAAATAGGAATAACTGTTTGCACAGACCCCTTACCAAAGGTTTTAACCCCAACAATCACTGCCCTTTGGTGATCTTGCAACGCGCCTGCGACAATTTCTGATGCTGACGCTGAGCCCATATTCACTAAAACAACCATCGGTAGACCATGGATATAATCATTACTCACAGCATAACTTGTGATTGACTCCAATGGATTACGTGATTTGGTAAAAACAATCTTTTTGGGATTTGCAGGTGTTACTTGCAAAAAAGTATCACTGACCGCTACAGCCGCATCTAACAGCCCACCAGGATTATTGCGTAAATCCAATACATAGCCTTTTAAATGCGCATTTTCTTTAACCAATCTGTCGATATTTTTCTTTAGCTCCTCGGCAGTATTGCCTTGAAATTGGCTAATTCTCAAATAGCCATAATCTTCTGCGATAATCTCAGATTTAACCGAATCTAGTTTGATATTTTCACGTATTAATGACAATTTAATTGGCTTAGGCGCTTTAGGTCGCAACAAGGTGATTGACACTTCAGTTCCGGGTTGTCCACGCATTTTCTTCACCGCCTCATCTAAGGTTAAGCCAGCAACACTGATATCGTTGATTTTAATAATATAATCACCTGCTTTGACACCCACGCGCTGCGCTGGCGTGTCATCAATCGGTGAGATAACCTTGATGCGTTCATTTTCAGCGCTAACATGCATGCCAAGACCGGCAAACTCGCCATGCACTGACATTTGCAAATCTTCAAAATCATCATCATCCAAAAATCTTGAGTGTGGATCCAACGACTGCAACATGCCATCAATCGCCCCTTCAAGAATCTCCTCATCACTTAATTCATCAACATAAGCCTGTTTTACCAAACCAATGCTACGTGATAACTTATCAATATGCTTTTGTGTTTCTGGGCTCTGTCCAACTTGATTGCCTTGAGAAAATACCGGCATACAAAGAAAACCAAACAGTGATATATAAAGTGTAAAATTTATTTTTTTCATCGCCAATACCTCTACTTTAGCTGATAAGAAGACATCCATTTACGTTGTGTCCTGTTAGTTCTAAGTGTAGAAAGTATTTACATATTTTCAAATAAAGATTGAAATTGGCATGATCACTTTGCTATGGGCAATCTGATTTCAAATGTTACTGCTTTAGGGGTATTACTAAGCGTAATATGACCATGATGCGCTTCAACAATACGCCAGACAATTGCCATACCCAAGCCACTACTTTGCTTTGACTCGGGTGTAAATGGTTGATTTAAGGCGCTTTCAATATCAAAAGCAAATCCTTGACCATTATCGGTAATTTTAATCACTGCATCGTTATCACACATAGCAACGGATACATCGATCACATCGCCGCCATATTTATAAGCATTAATTAGCAAATTATTTAACACTTTTTGCATTGCTGATTTATCTAATAAAACACTTATATCTGAAGGCTCTGAAGCAAAATGCCAAATTTTACTTGTATATGTATTACTATAGGTGGCAACGATTTCTTCGACCAACAAAGGCAATGATATATTGTCAATATTCAGCGGTAAGTTTACATAATTATACTTTGAGTAATCAAGCTGTTGATTAACCAAATGATCAATTTGCATAATATCTTCTTTGATCGATGCAATATGTTTTGCCCGATCTTGATCCGTTTTGGCATTTTCTAATAACCTCAGCGTAAAATGGACTTGCGCTAATGGTGTTTTGATTTCATGCGCAATCATATTGGCAAAAACCGTTTGTTTTTTTATTAAAGATTGGATGCTTTCACCCATTCCCTTAAGTGTTTGATAAACCGACCATAGTACAGACTTAGTGGATAGTCGAATATCGCTATCAAAGTCATTATTGCCGTAGCTTTGTGCTAGAGATTTTAATTTAATCAAATCTCGATAGAGTGGATAAGCAATAATAAGTGTCAAAAACACCAACAAAATCGCATCAATAATTACTGCATAAAAGTGCGGGTGAAGCTTAATCCAGTTATCACGATAAGGCCCAATAATAATGACTTTATTAGGGTTGGGTGATAGAAACTGAATATACCCTTGTACACCGTGAAATGGTTCCGTCGGGAAGTAGCCCCATTTTTTAATATCTTGCTGTTCTTTATCGGTATAATTTGACAAGTCTCTAACCACCACGCCAACTTGATATTTTTTTTTAATATATTCAATCACTTTATTCCACTGATACTCTGGCGTGTCTTTAAATTTGTTATATGCCAGCTGATGAATCCATGCATTATTTTTCTGATATTCTATGATCTCAGGT
>JAQCCA010000045.1 GCA_027621155.1 Pseudomonadota bacterium
CGCTTAGAAAAATTAATTCAAGAGTACTTAAAGCGTTATCAAAAATGCTTCTCACAAAAAGAGCTTGATGAAATATTAGAAGGTGATCCTGTTAATCAGGTCATAAAGGCCATTGCCGCTTCGGCAAAAGATGCGCTATTACCAACCATGGCATTGATTCTAGCAACAATGATGTCATTGTTTGAGCGTTTGGTTTTACTTGATATCGGTAAACGCTCTGCAAGTAGTATGATCAAGCAATATGGCAGTATGATTTTTCATAATGGAGAGTTTAGAGTAAGTTTAAAAAAGCTTTATGAAGATGAGCGAAGTATCGCGCAAGTGTTAGAAGCTATTACTTATCAGCTTTTACCCGAGCTTGAGCAGTATGCTGATACGGTGAATAGTCATTATTGGCTAAGTGGGCTCAAGAAAGTCTATAACAGCGTACGCCCGCAAATGATGACTTTATCGGATTCACTGTATAAACATGGGCAGATGGCAGTTGACTATTTGGATAAAGCCAGTGTTTACCTCAAAGATGGGCAAAAAGTTGAGATTAAGCAAAAAGCTTATTTAACTTTGCTTAGCAATATCCATGAGTTCTTAAAGCAGCAAGTGCAAACAGTGCCCTATAATGCCAAAGGCGAAAAATTTGAATATGATACATTCGTACAATCAGCGATTATAAAAAAAGATCAAATCACAGAGGATGTTGATAAACAGAAACGTGCATTACTTGATAAAGTATCGAAATATTCAAAATCCAAAGAGTATCCATTAGAAACAAAAATGTTCTTTTACAGTATGTTAAGAGGTGGTGGCTGGAGCTTATTTAGCACGCACCCCATCCCGTCGGATGAGTTTTTATTATCAAGTGTTGATAGCCAATTATTATTGTTATCTCTTCTCAAAGATGCTGATCAGATTGTTGTTGATACTACACCTCCAAGACTCCCTGCGGCAGTCCCTTTATTTAGAGATTTACAGGAACAAATTGTTACAAGCTATCAGCATAATAATACATTGGATTGGTGTTTTTTGGACTTGGCTCATCAAGGGCGCAGGAATGGACAATATAAATTAGGTGTCATTAATCAATTAGTTGTTTTATTACAGTTTTTACCTGAAGATAAAAGTCCACTCAGAGTTTCATTGCGTACACAAATTAATTTAGTTCAGCAGTTAATATTAAGTTTAAAAAGTTATGAGGTTGCGGAAAAGAGGAAGGCAGTAGCGGCCATGCTTATGAGTTGTCTTTATTTCAAGCGTGATTATGACTTAGTACAGCCTCTTAAAGAGGCCGTACTTGCTGCAGATGATTCTGGAAGCGATGCTTTAGATTTAATGTTAGACTCATTTGCGCATAGCTGTCGCTATGATCTTAGTAGCATGCCTGGAACGATGTATTTTATGCTGTTTTCATTAGATCAATTTATGTCTTTAGATTCGTCAACACTTAGAAAACTGTTTAAATTGAAAGTTCAATCATGTGGATTCTTAAATAAAGGAAGGAAAGATTTTTTAAATTCGTTTATTGAGAGTGAATTGGCAACAAATATTCCACTATTGAAAAACCAAATAGATTTAACGGTGTCAGCAATTCAGCATGATATTCATACGGCGTTTATACGTATTAAAACTATCCTTTCTCAAAATAAAGAGGAAATGGAGGCGATAAAAAGCAATATAACAAAAGTATCTAAAACTAGTATCAAAAACTTAAAAGATAAGATTTATGCAAGTGATTTATATCAAAAATCAAGACAGGTATTTTGGATTTTGCGATGCCTTGATGCAGCAGGCACTGATTCCAAGAGTGGAAAATATAAACAGAGTCGGGTGGCAAGCTTCTTTGAGTTTGTTAAAAAGGAATCAGATCAAAAGCCAGTTGCATTTGTAGCAGAAGCAAACTTTATGTGGAGTAAAGAGGCATTTGATAAAGAGGAGTATGTTCCGATTAATCGGATTAAAGCGAGTCAGATCTGTGATAAGACAATACTTAAAGATGATTACCTGAGTCCAATAAGCGCTGCACTTGCTCAGCTTGCTTATCCAGCAGTTTATGCGTTGATTAGATGTGAAGTTAATAAACTTCTAAATTTGGTTGATTACCAAAAGGGAACCAAAAGGCTTAAGCTCCCAGAGGAAAACTGTAGTACTACATTGGCTGTTTTTCTAGTGATGATGTCATATATTGCCAAAGTGTCATATGTATTTAATGCAAGAGGTGAGGCTGATGCAGGCAGGATTATAACAACAATTGAGAAATTGAATTTATACGAATTTGAAAGTTTTTTTATGATTTACACTGAGTATGATGAACTTTATCGAGACCTCTATAATAGCAAGGCTCAAGCAGTATCAGACGGTAATATGGTACAGCCATTCGATGATTTAAATTCATTTACTGCTGATCGAGATCAGCATTTTCAGCTGTTGAAAAGATTAATCGATGAGAAATCATTCAAAGCTCAGAAAAGCCAACAAATTGATCAACTCTATTGCCGTAATGATTCCTATGCAGTATCACAAAAGCAGTCTGATGGAGCGGTGGTTATGGATGTTGACTCTAAGTGGTGGGTAGAGTGGAAGAATGTTGATCTATACGACGAACAAGCATTAATCCGTTTATATGATGATTCTGAGTGGATGTCTAAGCAAACCACAGAGTTGCGTATAAAAAAACTAAAGGCTTATGTTGCAGATTTTGAAAAAGCATTACAACCATAAAGCAGTAGACCAACAGCAGAAAAAATAGATAAAAAGGAGTTTGAGCATGGGCTTAATTAGCGGTGCAGTACAATTAGCGACATTAGCCTCAAATGCAGGCAAGGTGATCGATGGCTACAATGAGGTGCAAAAGCGTTTAAGTGCCAGTGAAGATATCGAAACTCAACTGGCTGTTGCTGATTATGATACGGTAGTGATTGTTGCAAAACCCGCGCAAGCGCAAGCTTATCGCGATTTCTTTAATGATAAAAAACTAGCACTTAAGAACATGGTCAGCTCTGGCTATAACGAGCGCGCTTTTGATGTCGCCGTTAAAATGGGCGCGCAAGTCAGTAAAGAGCAGTTTGACAAAGTACAGGAAAAAACCTCCTTTTGGCAAAAGACAAAAATTCGTTTTGCGGATTGGTTCCAAGGCAAAAATGCTTATATTACTGATTGCTTAAATCCACGGATGTTAAAAAATGTGCTGACATTTAATTATGAAAACCTAGAAAGTGATAACTTAAAGCTGATTGCTAAAGTGCTAGAGTCCCTCTATCACGAATATGTTTCTTATTATGAATGGTTGGCAATGAATGAGGATGCTAAAAAGGTCACTCAAGAGGATGATGAAAAATTGTATGCTGGATGCTACTACTCCGAACAGAAAAAGCTGTGGATCATCCATGATGAGAACTTATGGAAAACAGCGGTAATTGTGACGCACTTGGTCAAGATCTTAACCTGTCCAAATGTACAGTGCCATAACGACAAAACACTTGTTTCAGGCAGCTTTGGTATTGCTAGTATTGTGCCTATTGCGCTTTATCATATGCATTTCTTAAATGAGTTTTTACAAAAAGAGTATCGACGTCCTGAGCATGATCAAGAGATTAAAGATAAACGTGAAAAGCTTGCAAATGATGCCAAAGCAGTTGTTGAGAAGCTTTCAAAGACAACTTCCAAAGGCACGTTAGTCAAAAAAATGGCAGATTATGCCAGTGGTAATCAGCCCTCAGCAATCACTGATACCGAGGTGGCAAATTTACTAAATATTAAAGCCTTACAACTTATTAATGATAGCTTAAAAGAGTCTCAGAAAGCTTCAAAAAGCGGGGTTTTGGGCAGCTTTAAAGAAAGTGAAGCAGTGGTTGACTTTCAAACACGGTTTGATGAAGTATCTAAAGATTTGGTTGAGGCACAGAAAGCACATGCTGAATCGGTAAAAGCGATTCATGATTTGCAGAAGTCAGCGCAACAGTGTGATGTATTTGTCGATAGCGCATCACTGGGTAATTTATTTGGTATTTTAAAGAATAAGCGCCAGACGGTGATATCAAGTTATTTTAAACTACATGACTTTCAAGGGCATTTGCGTGTTTTTCAAGATTATGTTGTTGCGGTTGAAAGCTTTGCACAAAAGAGCTTGCCTGGTGATCAGGTGTCATTAATGCTCGCTGATAAATCACTTGAATATGTTGTCAAAAATCTGCCATTTCAATTATCAACGATTATTTTTCCAAGCTATCCGGTGATTGATAATGGAATTTTTATTACCACCTGCAAAGAAAAATATTTTCAACAAATGACCTCATCAAGCTTTGAGTTTCTAATGGTTGAAGAGGATAAATTAACAACTGCGGATGTGGATAAGTTGGATCAGGTCACTGATGCACTGAAAAAAGTAGAAGTTGAATATACCGCACAAAAAGACACGTTGACACTAAGTCATAACCAAGGCGCTCAAATTCCTCAGGTTAAAGCGCTAGTAATAAAGTACCAATTAGAGCAAAAAGAGGAAATTAAAGGCAAGAAAACACTCAATGAATTGTTGGGATGCTTTGCTAAAGAGAGTAAAGATCCATTTGCACAATTTGTGCAAGCACGACATGAAGCTCTGGAAGGATTAAAAGGCTTTTTAAAAGAAATTGAAGCCGCATTTTTAACGAAAGCAGAAGTCATTAGTGTTGATGCTAGCCAGAACTATCGTGAGGCATGCTATGGACAGATGACGGCATTTATTAATGAGTTTGTATTTGGCATTAATCAGTCACATATCAAACAAGTTTCTGAATTAACGATGCAGATGTTTTCAGCCTCTTATCCGGAACAAATGCCGTTTTTACAACACATGTTTAGAACGCGCATGGGCTTACTCAATGAATTTGCTAAGTTCAGTAGTTATGACATGGTAGTGCATTGGCAATTAGCGCACAGTATGTTGTATTTCTCAACCCAAGAGTTATATGGTAAAGGGGCGATTGAGCGCGGTAAAATCGACCAAAAAGAGCTTCAAGCAAAATTATTTACTTATTTTCAAGATAAGACGCCTAATGTTGATGAGTCTGATTTGTTTTTAGATCAAAAATTATCGCTTATCGAACAAATTGCCAGTTTAAGAGTTAGTGATACCGATTTTCGCTTTTTGATTTCGCTATGTGTTGCAGCTTTAATGGTAGAGTATGATCATTTGGTTCAGCTTTACTTAGTGCAACAAGCATTAAGGCAGCTTGTTGGACTGTATGGTGAAGAGTTTATTAGAACGAAGAGTTTTCAGCAGATTATTGATAACTTCACTAAAGTATTGTCTGAAGTTTATAAGAAGTTTGAGGATAGTTCGCGTGCGTTAACCAAAAGTATTGATGCGTGGAAAGAGTCTTTGCAAAAAGATGCGACACGTGTCAAGGTGCATGGTAATAGCTACCAAGCGGTACGTAAAATTGCCAAATTAAGAGAGCGCTTAGATGTTTATAAGGAGTTGGTGACCAAAACCAATGAACAGGTGAAAGCTATTGAAGGTGCGCAGGAATGGGCAAAAGCCCAAGGCTATACTGGTTTCTGCCAAGCCTTTGTTGAGGATAGTAAGGCTCAAATCTATGCGCCACAATTAGAAGAAAATCTAGATACATTTTATGATGCGAATGTTATTAAAGCTGCCAGCACTTTGAAAGATAAGCGTTACAAAGATTTCCAAGACTCAATGCATGCCTATTTAGAGCAAGGTGCCAAAATCTTAAAGGATTTGCGCCTTGATAATCAACAACCAAAGCTTGTCAGCATGGTGGTTGAAGATCAATTAACAGAAATTGCACTGGGACAAAAATTAAATAGTAGGTCTTATAACTTTACTGCTGTGGAGCAAGCTGTTGGCGCCGCTCAAGATATTCCAAGCCAGATTATGAGTGGATTTAACTCTGAGAGTAAGGCGTATATTTATATGCAATTGGTATTATCCAGCAGTAGTTCAACCTTGAAAAATAATATGAATATACGTCAGTTAGTATCTTTTGTCATTAATACTGAAGACATGGTAAATCTCTATGGTTTATTTAGTCAACTTAATGAACTAATGCTTAAGATGTATGCCCACGGTATTGGTGATGAACCGATTTATCAGGGGGATAGCAAAGATAAAGTGCTATCAGCGCGAATGAAGACTACATTAGGAGACGGCACAGCACAAAGCCGCTATGCACAGCTATGTAATGGTGACACAAATGTTTCTTTGAGTGAATTTATCGCTAAGTATTTAGATTTAATCTCCGTGAGTGAATTTAAAAATGAACAGGAAAAAAGGTTATTAAATGATGATAGTGTTAGCTTCTACACGGTTGCGGCTGAAATCATGCATGCTTTGTTACAGGCTTATGTCAAAGTTGCGATCAATATTGAATATGCAACACGCAGCAGAAACTTCAGTGGCAGTGAGAAAAATCAATTAAGAGTCTGGGCGGTTGATGTGATGACTAAATTACAGATCAAGCGTTTTGATGATAATGGTGATGTGCGTTATCAAGGGTTCTCGCCAGTGTATAAAGTGGATGATTTAAAAGTAAGTTTATTATTAAAAGCAATGCTATCAAATACTAGTGAGCGCCAAAAGGAAGCGGTTGGCAGTCTAAGCACACAGCGCACAACAATACAATTAGCCGTACAAGAGCAGCTAAAAAATACACAAGCACAATTTTTAGCACATATTTATAATTTAACAGGTTCATCGGCAGGCAGAAAAGATCTTCAGTATAATGCGCTTATCACGAGGAAAACCACAGGTAGTGGTCAGCGTAAAACACCGATCTATATGAATGTTCTTACGAGTATGGAGTCTGATACAAACTTGCGTGCATTATCAAAATACACATTTAAATTAAGACAACATGTGCTTGATAAGCAGACCTTTACTCAAGATAGTATTGTCGAAATTGAAAAGTATAGATTGCTTAAAGGTGTAATGATTGATCCAAAATCACAGCGAGAAATTGCCTTTCAAAGCTTTGGTGGTTTTGATCAGAATGTCATGGATTATTTATCGACGTCAGAAGCTGAAAGTAATAAAGAAGCATATAGAAATAAGAAAAATACATGGCTTGCAGTCAGAGGTGTTTTTGATGGTGGAAAAAAACAGGCATTACTCGCGCAAGCATATTTGATTCTTGATGAACCTGCTAAATTACAGAGTTTAATTGATGCGTATCAGACAAGCGGTCAATTTGATTTGGTGTTGCTAGATGGCTCTGCAGTGACTTCCGTTACTGATGCTAATAAGAAAGATCCGAATAGCCATGAATTTTATCCTGCACGTGAATTTAAACAGCCAGTGGCAATATAAGGAAGAAGTATGGGTGCGGCAATAATAGATGAAAGCAAAGCGCTTGATAATGAGAGCACAAGTGCAGTAGAACAAGAGCAAAAGACATCTGAAACGAAAGATATTAATGTGCAGTTGGCAGATATCTTAGCTGAAGTTTTGCCGAATTTAAGCTTAAGTTCAGAACGTTTTGCCTATATCTCACATGCACTACTGGATGTATTAACCATTGCTGTGATTGATGAGTTAAATGATCAGAGTATTGATAAATTAAAGCTGTTGCATCAAAAGATTCTAGGCTTAATCAAGGCAAAGCAAAAGCCTGGATTTCGCCAAAGTATTGCTTATGCTCGTGTGCTTGATTTATTATCTGCCGGTGTGTTATCACGTTATGTGATACGCCCCTTTAAGGTGTATTTTGAAAAATTGACTTTTATCAATCTATTGGATGAGATCCTAGAGACAAATTTTCAAAATACATCGAATATGCTTGAGAATGCACGTTTAATGTTGGATGAGCTTGAGACTTTATTGGTTGAAGAAGTGCTATTGCAACTTGATGGCGTGGATATTTTTAAATTTAAGCAAGTGGTGAATAAGCTATCACGCTTTTTCGCACTTAGCATTGTCAGTAAAAATGAGTCACGCAAATTGTTCGCACTTCTACAAACCAAGATTCGCCCAGTGATTGGATATGATCCATTTATCGTTGAGCAAGTTATCACGATTGAGCTTAATCCATTAGATGAAAATCTAGCAACAAAGCCATTAACATTAATCAGTAACAAGTATCAAAACCAAACAGAAAAATCACAGTTTAAAGGTTTGATGTTGGCTAATTATCATATTACCGAGCTTGATCTTGAACTTAAGCGCTATGGCTTTGATGGTATGCTTAAGTTTCAAATCTCATATGATGATGGCGTGCATCCAGATTATGCATTTTTGTATCAGAATGTTCCGTTATCAATGGCGATTACATTAGAGAATACCTATGTTTTTGATGATCCTGATAAGAAAAACACCAAGTATCAAACTAAGCTGCAATTACAAGCAATTGCTTCCATGATAAACGATGAACATTTACGATTTGCCGATCCTTTGGTTGAACAAAATATTGATAAGCAAACGAGTAAAATCGCCTCGATGCTGCCGTTTTTCAGCTTGAAATTTAGCGATCCGCTAAGGGCATTCTGGTCACAACATCAACCTATTTATGTTGATTTTGATAAATCATATATTGATGTGTTTAATGACAACAATTTCTTCCAAAGTTGGGTACAGATTGATGTAAGCAAATGCAAAAAGCTTGCAACCAAGCAAAAACAAATGATGATATCCGCGTACGCACGTAGTTTTTATGATTATTTCATTGAGGTTTTGGATCATTACAGTGTTTATTTGGTGTATGACTACAGTAAGCTCACAAAGGGCAAAAGTAGCTATGTTTTATATGATGCGCTAAGCAGTGACTGGCAAAAAAAACCTGAAGGCAAGGGCACATTAACCTCAAAAGATTTATTTCAAATCGATCATGCACACTGCCAAGTGCAGCCACTATGGTCAAAAACACAGAATATGATGAATCTAGCTGATATGAGTACGGATAGAAAACCCTTGGCAAAAATTTATAATGAAAAACAGCCATTGATCAAAGGTTTTGCGCTTGATCGCATTCAGTTCGTTGAGGATCCAAAGATCTATACCAACACTGAGCAAAAAGTCTTGAACGATTTGCAAAGCACGTTGGCTTGTGTGGCAAAATTTCAGGTGAGTTTGCGTGAGCTTATGCCTTTTTTCCCGATAACACCAAGTTATGACTTGATCGCCTTGGATAAAACACAATGGCAAAACACCTTTGTTGGGCAAAGCACAGCAGTAATCTTAAGCGCCCAACGTTTTCAGCTTATGCAGAATAAGGCAACAATCGAGTTTGTGAAACGTAAATTAACCGAGCAAAATTATGAGTCAGAAACGGACAAGGATCGCTATGAGAAGATCACGATGATTGGCTCACCTGCGGGTATTACTCATTTTGTGCAGCTTCAAAGTCAATGGCTAGATCAAAGTGCTAAGGCAAATGATTTGCCCCAATATCAATCGTTTGTGATATTTCAGACACAAGCAATGGTAACGATTGGTAAAGATGTTGATGATAGTGTCAAATATGCTTATAAGCTTTATAAAGGTCAATCTGAAACTGAAAGCTCGTTTGCTGACGATCAAGGCACTAAACTCACCGATTATGTCTATGCCAAGCAAAGTGAGAACTTATTAAGCTATGCATGTAATTTGCCAAAATCTCTTTATAAAGATCCAAGTAAACCTGCACCACTATACTTACCAGTAGCGAGCTTTGGCGTCACAGCAAATACATTTAATTTATTACGAAATGGTGATGTCGTATTATTGCAGTTTAACTCGGCAGAAACCGTGGCAATTAAATCCGTTAAGCTAAATACAGCAACGATTGAAGATAAAGCCTCACAAAAAATAGCACAGCAAACACTCTATGGTGCACAACAAGAATGTGCACTTAGTTATACCCAAGATGCGAATGATCAACAATTTAACCTAAAACAATCAACAAAAAATGGCGAGGGGATTAACGCCTTGGCGTTTAGTGATAAACAGGGAATTATATTAAGCTTTAGTGATGAAAAGGAGTCAAAATGAGTCTATTAACCAGTAAATATGCCGTTATGCTTTTTGGCGCAATGGGCGTGGCTGCTCTTTTGGTCTTTATTGTTTGGTTGATCAAGACCTTAAAGACTGAAAAAAGCAAGGCAACGTCAATGTTTGGTCGCTTGAAAAAAGCAGCACCAAAAGCAAAGAAAAATAAAAACCCATATGCAGATGTTCAGCTAAATATTCAAAAGCAGGCAAAGCATTCATTTTGGTCATCCTTTTTATGTGTTTATGAAGGAAATATGGATCATGCCTTGACTTATCTTGGTGGTTTGATTGATTTAGATGCCTTTGAGATTACTATTATTGATGCGAATCAATCGATTATTGTTGGACATGGCAAGATGATTGTCGTGATTACCTTAGAAAGTACCAAGCAGTTAAATGTCCCGTTGTTTAATGGTTTTTTGAATAAGCTTTATCATCGTGGTGCGATTCAGCTACCTGTCGTCTTGCTAAAGGCGACAAGTAATGATTTTATATCGAGTCAGTTTGCGATGTTCCAGAAATTTATGGCACAAATGCCATTATTCTCACATGGGAATTATCAGATACATTTATCGGTTGCTGATTTTGCGATGGATGAGGAAATAGAAGCGCTTTTTGATTTGTTGAAACATGATACCAAGATAAGCTTTGAAGCGCCAAGCTCTGCTGAAGAGATTAAAACAACCTTGGATGATGAATTTGCAGTTATCCGTCATCGAATCTCAGTCAAGTTGAGTGATTTAAACAATCATACGACTGAAGTACAGCGTGCCTTAACGGCAGCTTATCAAATTGAGCGTGTGACTTTGCCAGCGATACAATTAGTCTCTGAGTTAACGCAAGGCGCTTATGGTCAAGTGCCTGCTCAAGCGATTCATCTTGATTTTGGTATACATGCTAAAAACTATCACAGTACGTTCTTTGATTTTGGCTCCAAATCGTATAAAAATGCATTAAAACCAAGACATGTATTAATGCCTGCGGTAGTATTTGTTTCGGCATTCTTTAGTACGGTGTTTGCCTATAACGCCTATCAGCAATATGAGTTTAGTGAATTTATTCAATTAAAGCGTCCTTTTGCACCATTAGATACGATGGAAACAGAAGCAGCCGCTAAGACTTATGAGCAATGGGTGAGCTATTATAGCAGTCAATTATTATTGCCTTTTTTATATAATGCGCATGGCAATAAAACACTAAACCGTTTATATGCTAATTATTTGTATGAAAACGTGCTATTACCAAAAATATATCAGACAGAAGACTATCTACATAAGGCAATTTATCTATCACTTATTGCCAGTACTAACTCAAGCAAGGTTGCAGATGTGCTTAAGGGTAATATTTCATTGATCTCTTTAATTACTGGCTTGTCTTCTGAGCAATTAGGCATTGTTTATCGTTATGGCAGTAACAACAGCAAACTGGTCTCACATATTCCAAATAACTTATATAACGTGGAGGTGGATGATTCTAAAATTATCAACTCAGCAAGCACTATTGCTTCAGGTAAGATGTTGAGCACCTTTTTTGATGGTGATTACTTTCATGCGACGAATGATCAGTTAAAAGAGTATATCAGTCGCAATGTGATTACACATCAAGAGGTGTGTTTATTACAGCAAGTTGTGCCAGATATGTTAACTAATGATGTGCTTAATAATAATTCAGGCGTTAGTAAATTCTTGGCTAAGTTAGGTAGCGCTTTACCGCAGGATCAGTCTTATTGTAGTGGTAGCACAGCATTGATTGATCTGCAAAATCTTATTCCAGCCACGCAAAATAATATCACAAGCTTTGCAGATATTGTTGAGCAAATGTTTCACTATAACGATAAAGTCAATGCCTTCTTTAGTAAGCGTTCAGTCGATCAATCAAAAGAGCAAGTGTGGAAGCGTATTTTATTGAGTGCCGAGCTTAACTCTATTTTGGTTAGCGTGCTTAATCGCAATCAAAATACAATCAATTTGCTCGATGATAGTGAGTATTATCAATACACTTTCAAAACGGTCTTCTCGCGTAATGTAACTGCCGTGTCGTTAGTCTATTCAAAAAATACTTTGATGAATGCTGTATTGCCGCTATTAAAGCGCTATGAGAGTTTGGTGAAATTACTGCAACAATACAATATCAACTATGGCGCCTTTGATCGTTTAGAAAAAGGGGCATTAACGCATTATGCCAGTCAATATGTGCAGATGTTGAATCAAGTATTGGAAAATTCTTTGCCAACCAAAGTGTCGATCGATAACTTGCAGATGTTTTTGATTGATATCACTTCAGATAATACGCCATTTAGCAATATGCTTGATTATATCAAGACCAATACAAGCTTTGGTAAAGGGGAAACACTGCCTGCTGAGCTGCAAATTATTC
>JAQCCA010000046.1 GCA_027621155.1 Pseudomonadota bacterium
CGAGAAAAATTGCCAAAAATTACGATTTATCAAAATCTAACCTGCTGGGTAGTTACGCTAAACTTTTTATTTCAAATGAAAAAGCAGCATGGGCTATCTGAACAAGACGATTTATATCTTAGATTTAAAGATGCTTGCTTTAAAAACTATCATTCCTACTTTACATCCTACAATGATTTCCAAGATGCGCTGACCACTGCAAAGCGTGTGAGCATTATTTATGACTTGGTCGATCAAGATCGATTTATAAGCGCTTGCGGAGCAGATAATTTAATAGAATATGGATACTGGAAGCTCGGAAATTTATTGAAAACATTTATAGCAACATGCAAAAACAATACTTAGCGCGTTAAAACAATGAAAATATTAGAAACAGATAGATTAATTTTACGAACATGGGATGATGGCGATTTGCGCCAAATGCTCGCTATTAATCAAGATCCAAAAGTTATGGAGTATTTTCCTAGTCTTCAAGATTTAGAAATGACTAAAAAATTTATAGAGAAAGTAAATGCTCACTTTGAAAATCATGGTTATTCGCTCTATGCAACTGTAAGAAAAGATACGAATGAATTTATTGGTTTTATTGGGCTACTAATAGCAGATTTTGAATCACATTTTACACCTGCCACAGAAATTGGTTGGCGTTTATCATCCAACCACTGGGGTAAGGGCTTTGCCACTGAAGGCGCTAAAGCTATCTTAGATTATGCTTTTAGAGAATTAAAGATATCAGAGATCGTTTCATTCACAGTTCCCCAGAATAAAGCATCTCTTCGTGTTATGGAAAAAATTGGCTTACGTCATAATCCAAAAAATGATTTTAATCACCCAAAACTGGCTAAAGATAGTCCATTGTGTAAACACGTTTTATATAGGCTGCTCAAAGATGAATATATTGCAAAACAAGGATAAATATTGCGAACTGCTTTATTATCAGCGCTGGTATAAACTTATTGACCGATCAAAGTCTACTGCTGAGGTTACTCTATGATCACACTTGAGCTTGCAAAAAAGCTAATTGCCACACAATTTCCTGAATATGCTCATTTAAATGTTACTGAGGTTGAGCTACAAGGTCATGATAATAGAACATATAGAGTAGGCGATATCATGTTAATTCGTATGCCAACAGCCGAAAGCTATGCACTCAAGGTTCCCAAAGAGCAAGAATTGTTACCAAAACTAGCAAAACATTTAAGTGTAGCAATTCCTGAGCCTATAAGAATGGGCATACCATCTGATGATTATCCTTACGCGTTTTCTATCTATAAATGGTTGCCTGGTAAAAGTATAAACTTGCTGATGTTAACAGAGCAAGAAAAGGAACAGCTTGCATATGATCTCGCCAGATTTTTAAAAGAGCTACAAGCGATTACTGATATTGACGGTCCTAAACCTGGTCAACACAACTGGTGGCGTGGTGATCATGTAAGTGTTTATGATTTTGGTGCTCGCGAAAAAATTGCGAAATTAGCAGCTATCATAGATGGTCATAGCGCTTTAGAGCTTTGGGATAAAGCCTGTTCAACTAAGTGGAATAATGCACCCGTTTGGATCCATGGCGACTTTGCAGTTGGCAATATACTTATCAAAGATAATAAATTATCAGGTGTGATTGATTTTGGTGGTACTGCTATGGGTGATCCTGCTTGCGATCTTGTAATTGCTTGGACTTTTTTAACAGGGAATTCAAGAAAAGTTTTTCAAGATGCTATGGCGTTAGATAATGATACTTGGTTAAGAGCAAAAGCTTGGGCTCTTTGGAAAGCAACATTTGAGCTATCCCGGACTCAAGACAAACATAGTGACACAGCTGTTATCCACAAAAATACCATACACGATATTCTAAAATGATCAGTTGATGCAATCATAGTGTATTGTTAAATCTGACTAAAAGAAAAATGGCTAAAAATTATATGTAATAAAGGCTGAGAATTATATCTGGGAAAAACCAGTACTATATGGAATTAACCCTCTTATTGAGTTAATAATAGTTTTAACTGTGCCAAATATGCATCTTCATCAGGTGGCATATGATTCTTTTGCGCGCTCCAGATGGATTCTGCTAAGTGATCCATCATCATGTGCTGTACTTTATGTTCATCGCGCTGTTGTTGGCAAAGCTGTTGGTAAATCTGATTAATACCATAAGGGCGATTAGTAACAACTTGCTCAATTAATCCCATGTGTAGTCCCATATGTAGAAATGGGTTGGTCTCACCCATTTCAGGGGGGAAGTCTTTATCTAGATTATCTAAGCTTGACAGATAATGATGGTACTCAGGGTGGTGTTCGATAATGCGCGTGATTTGCGTTTCAAGGTCAGTTAATGGCTGCTTGGTTAAATACTTGTGCCAACTGTCAAAGTATAGTTTTCTAAGTTCTAAACGATCGGAGCTAAAAATCATAAATAGGCTTCTTTTTGTTTGAATTCACATAAATCATAAATGGGGCATGTGCCGCATTTTGGCTTTTTCGCAGTGCAGATATAGCGACCATGTAAAATAAGCCAATGATGGGCATCTTTTAAAAACTGTTTGGGAATTACTTTAAGTAAGTGCATCTCCACTTCATCGACATTTTTGCCAGGGGCTAAATTGATGCGATTGGCAATGCGAAAAATATGCGTATCAACTGCCATGGTTAGCTCACCAAAAGCCGTGTTTAATACAACATTTGCAGTTTTGCGCCCAACACCTGGTAATGCTTCTAAAGATTTGCGATCACGTGGCACAAGACTATTATGTTTTTCAATCAACAGCTGACAGGTTTTAATAACATTTTTAGCTTTTGTTTTATATAGACCAATCGATTGAATATGTTCCATAAGGCGTGCTTCACCCAGTGCCAGTATGGTTTCAGGCGTGTTAGCAACGGGATAAAGCTTATCAGTGGCTTTGTTAACACTAACATCCGTGGCTTGTGCTGATAAGATCACAGCAATCAGAAGCTCAAAGTCTGAGGTGTAATTTAGCTCAGTCGTCGGATTAGGGTTATTATGCTGCCAGATCTCAAAAATTTTTTGACGCTTTGCTTTATTCATGGGTGTCTATTAGTCCATTTTTTTCTTGGTTTTAAAGCTTGCTAAAGCTTGTTCAATATAGGCTTTTTTATCAATGTTGATATTACTTAAACGTATATTTTGTTGATGTTTTTTGGTCTCATTTTCTTTTTGCAGTTTAAGACGAATTGTACGTTTATTATGCTTATGACGATGGTGTGCTTTTTGTGCCTCGTATTGAGTGTCAGTTAAAGTTTGAGGTTGTGCTTCTAAAGGGAGTTCGTGCATTTCAATGCAATCCATAGGACACGGTTCAACGCACAAATCACATCCAGTGCATTCGTCATTAATCACCGTATGCATCAATTTTTTAGCCCCCATAATGGCATCTACAGGACAAGCTAAAATGCATTTAGTGCAGCCAATACACAGATCTTCATTGATCCATGCAACTTTCTTTGGCGCATGCGTACCACAGCTTTTATCAAGGGTTAACTTTTCTCGTTGTAGTAATTTTGCCAATGCGTCTGCACCTTGCTGCCCACCTGGTGGACAGCGATTATGTTTTTCACCATTGGTGATGGCCTTGGCGTAATCATAGCAATCTTGATAACCGCATTTAGTGCATTGGGTTTGTGGTAAAAGCGCATCAATGGCGTCAATGGATACAATCATTGGAGTATTAAATTATTTCATTCAGCTGATAAGTTGGGCATTGTAGCATAAATCATGATTTTTGTAACAAGCATGCAGAAACTACACCTTGCTTAGTTTGTTTGAGCATAGTGAAATGTGACAGTGATGGCGGCGGATTGTTGGTTGCATATTCAGCATAAATTACGCAATCGGTATCAATGTTGTCATTATTGAGGATGCTAGAGAATGATTGCTCCAATAGCTCACTATTAAACGGTGGGTCAAGAAAAATAACGCGATAGTTATGACAAGCTTTCAGATAAGTTAAAACGTCCGCTTGATAAATAATGGCATTATCTATGGCAAGTCTATTTTTATTGTTGTTTAAATGCTTTATCGCCTGAGGATCGAGCTCAAAAAAATCACAAGATTTTGCCAAGCGTGATAAGGCTTCAAAGCCTAGCGTGCCACTACCTGCGAAAGCATCAAGACAGCTTGCGTCAGCAATATAGGACATAAGCCAATTAAATAGTGTCTCACGCAAACGATCGGAGGTTGGGCGAAGATTAGTGTTGTTTGTAGCGCTAAATTCAATCTGGCGCGATTTATACTTCCCAGCAATAATGCGCACTTTGCTTAATGGTGCTTTACTAGCCTGTGTTTTAGAAAGAGGACGCATTCTATTATTCCCGCATTTTCCAGAATAAGAAGCCCAAAATAATCAAAAAGATAAAGCTTGGAATAGCCGCACCCCAGAACCCTGAGAGATTATAAACAAGACTAAAAGGTCCAAAGGTTTGGTTAATAATATAGAAGCTAAAGCCAAAGAGCATGCCGATGATAAACTTATAACCTAAGGCAGATGAGCGCATCGATCCTAAAGAGAAGGGCACTGCAATCAACATTAAAATAATCAGTGAGAGCGGTTGAAAGAAAGTCTGCCAAAATTTAAGCCATATACGATTAGCACTTTGCTGACCTTCTTTGTTGACTTTGATATAGTCAATCAGCTCGCTTAAATTAAGATAATCAGTATTGGAGGTAATGATCTTAAGTAAAAAGGGTGGTAATAGGTTATTCCAATATTGTTGTTTATCATGGTAAACAATGCTGCTATCTTTGCCAATTTGCGTGCTTGAGACATCATTGACTTGCCATTGTTTATTAGTAAATAACGCATTATCGGCATGATCAATTGCTGTGAGCTGATTGTTATCGATGGTATATTTAGTGATGTCTTTAAGCTTGCCATTAGCATCGTTTTTGCCAACATGAATAAAGGCGTTGCCCTCACGAATCCATAAGGTTTGGGTATCATATAATACCAATGCTTCATTGCCACCTGTGGCAAGCGTTTTATTAATCGTTGCCTTTTTTTGGAAATACGGTGCAATGTAGGCGCCAGTTAAAAATGTTAAAAACGCTAAGCCAAAGGCGGCTAATAGTACACCTTTAGCAATTTGTGTGATCGATTGACCTGAAGCACGCATAACGATCAATTCACTATTATTGGCTAAAAGCCCAAGCCCCATAAGGCCTCCCAATAAAGCGCACACCGGCATGATAAGGTAAATATTGGCAGGTACCTCATAAAGAACGTACAAAAAGGCAGCTAATGCGGTGAAGTTGCCTTTGCCAATGTCACCGGCTTGTGCAATATAGGTGAATAAAAAGAAAATGGCAGTTAATGCCAGAATCATAATAAAAGACGTGTATAAAACGGTTGAAGCGACATATAAAGTTAAGCGTTTCATGCATTGACCTCTTTGGTTTTCTCTTCAAAGATGCGTCCGTTGTATTGTTTGAGTATTAAAAGCATAATCCCGGCAAAGACAATATGTACCCACCAAAGTCCAAGCCAGCTTGGAATGTTGCCATCATTAAGCCATGATTTGGATAAAGACAGGAGGTTAAAATAAAGAATAAATACGATAAGTGCGGGAATGATTTTGCTATAGCGACTTTGGCGTGGACGCATTTTGCACATCGCAAGTGCGATGAGTGAGGAGACGAGTATTGCCAAAGGAAAGCTTAAGCGCCATTGCAGATCAGCCTGATAGCGTGGTTCATTGCTATTGATCAGCTCTGAAGTAGGAACAGATTCGATCGAGTTGTTGTAGCCTACGCTAACCTTGGTCGGGATAAATTGTGTCGCTTCAGTAAAATGACCTTTCTGTACTTCAGCAACCCCAGGTTTTGCGTCATAGAAATAGCCGTTTTTAAGCACTAAATATTGATTGCGATCAGGTCTCGTTTCGGCATATCCGGTAGGGGCTGTGATAATCGTGCTGCCATTGTTGGGTTTTTGCTGATAAATGAAAATATCATGCAAAGTGCCATCAGGATCGGTTGACTTGGTGTAAACAACCTGTTTGCCATCACTAAAAGGTGTGATTTTTCCTGGCTGAATAAAGCTTAACAGCGAGCTTTTAGTCGTTGTCTTTTGTACCAGAAAATAGTTTTGATCCATTTTCGGTAAGACCAGTAAAGTGAGAATAAGCTCTATCGCAAAGAGGCTTAACGCAGGGATCATGATGAATTTCAATAAGCGAAACCAGCTTGTACCACAGGCAAAAGTGACCGTTAGTTCGTTATTAGCAAACATCTTGCCGTAAACAATCAAGATGGCAAAGAAAAAGGCGATTGGAAGTAAATAGGCGATATATTTTGGTAGCATGACTGAGATCATTTTGAAAACAGCATCAGCTTCGATATTACCGCCAGAGACGATCGATAGATAACGCACAAACATGTTGCTGATGACAATCAACAGTAGGATAAGAATAATCGCCATCGTCATATTCACAAGCTCGCGATTAAGATAACGTAATAAAATCAAAATTTATCCTCTATAAATCATATATAACTAACTGGAGTTACGCATTTTTTCTATTTCTACACCCCGCCTCGCAAGCTTAGGCACCCCTCTTGCAAAGGGGGGAATATAAAATCACCGTTGCCTAATTCCCTCTTTATTAAGAGGGGTGGCAGCCAAAGGCTGACGGGGTGTTTATAAAATCATAGTTTTTTCTAAAATGTGAAACTTCAGTAACTAACTAAAAATCTAAGTTAATTAACTCAATACTAAAAACTTAGTGTATTTTACACGAATGTGTCAGAAAATCAGTGTTTTTGTCAGCTATTTTGAAGTTACACATATCGCGCTAAAGCTTAGTTTGAATGAGGAATGTTGGAGTTGATTCCAGTTTTTATCTAAAAAGTATGGAGTCTGTTCCAAGTTTTTTGTTAAAAATCTAGAGTTGATTCCAGCTTTGTCGTTTTTATATTAACTTCTGATTGGCGTTATTTTGTTAATTTGTTAGATTAGCGGCATCAAAAGATAAAGTGATATCAATAAGGCAAAAATGATTCTAATAACTGGCGGTACTGGATTTATCGGCTCACATACGGTAGTTGAGTTTTTAACAGCAGGCTTAGATGTTGTTATTTTGGATAATCTTTATAACAGCAGTGATGATATCATCAAACGTATTGCAAAAATCACCGCTAAAAAGCCCATATTTGTTAAAGGTGATATACGTGATGAAGTCGTATTGCAGCAAATTTTCAGTCAATACGATATCAAGATGGTGATCCACTTTGCAGCATTAAAAGCGGTGGGTGAAAGTGTTTTTAAACCACTGGAATATTATGATAATAATGTTACAGGTACGCTAAATTTATTAAAAGTCATGCAGCAACATCATGTCAAAAGCTTTGTATTTAGCTCATCAGCTACGGTTTATGGCAATCCGGCAGAAATCCCGATTACTGAAAAATGTCCCATTGGCACACCAACCAATCCTTATGGTGTCTCTAAAGTGATGGTTGAGAAAATACTGCAGGATTTGGCATTTGCTGATGATGAATGGTCAGTTGCAATACTCAGATATTTTAACCCCGTGGGTGCACATAAAAGTGGTTTAATTGGTGAGTTACCAAATGGCGTGCCAAATAACTTATTACCTTACCTCACACAGGTGGTGAGTGGTAAGTTAGCAAAGTTATCTGTCTTTGGTAATGATTATAATACGCCCGATGGCACAGGGGTGCGCGATTATATCCATGTGGTGGATTTAGCATTAGGGCATCTAAAGGCATATGAGTATATAAAGAATCAAAAAGGTTGCCATATTTGGAACTTAGGCACGGGTAATGGTTACTCGGTGCTTGAAGTCATTGATGCCTTTGAAAAAGCCACAGGAGAGAAAGTTCCCTTTGAGATAAAGCCACGACGCGCCGGTGATATTGACGAATGCTGGGCAGATTGTACAAAGGCAAAAAATGAGCTTAATTGGTACGCAACACGCGATATTCAGCAGATGATGATCGATAGTTGGCGTTGGCAGAGTAGTCAATAGATCTAAGCCTGAGAAATCAAATTAAGATATTAAGATAAATAAAAAGTAAAGCTAGTTAAGCCTAGGCAAATAAGTGTAGAATTGCTTGAGTTTATATATGTTATTTAAAATACAGAGGAAAATATGGCATTAACATCACAACAGCGTCAACAGCTAAAGGCGCAAGCGCACAGTTTAAATCCAGTGGTCATGCTTGGAGATAAAGGATTAACGGAGAGTGTACTAACTGAGATTGATTTAGCATTAACGGCGCATGAGCTTATTAAAGTTAAAATCGCGGGAGCTGAAAAAGAGGTGCGTCAAGCAACAACAGAGGAAATTTGCCAGAAGACCAAATGTGAATTAGTGCAATTAATTGGCAATATCTCGGTGTTATATCGCAAGAAGCCAAAGAAAAAAGGGGCATAAGATGGGTTTTTTCCCGGTGACACGTCCAAGAAGATTGCGTCGCACTGAAGTGTTGCGAGAGCATATTGCTGAGACACGTTTACATATGAGTGATTTGATGTATCCGGTATTTGTCGTCCATGGTGAGAACATCAAGCGCGAAATTATGGCAATGCCAAATCAGTATCACTGGTCACTTGATCGGTTGCCTGAGTTGATAGATGAGATAAAAAAAGCCGATGTTTTATCGATTATGCTATTTGGTATTCCAGCAAGTAAAGATAAATACGCCTCAGAAAACTACGCAGATGATGGTATTGTGCAGCAAGCAATTGCTAAGATCAAAGAACTTTATCCGCAATTGATCATTGCCACAGATGTTTGTTTGTGTGCATACACTGAAGATGGGCACTGCGGTATCGTGCATAATGATGAGATTAATAATGATCAGACCTTAGAGATATTGCAAAAAACAGCGGTTTCACATGCCAAAGCAGGGGCTGATATCGTCGCACCCAGTGGTATGATGGATGGCATGATTCAGGCGATGCGTTATGCTTTGGATCAAGAAGATTACGCTGAAGTTGCGATTATGTCTTATGCCGTGAAATATGCTTCAAGCTTTTATGGTCCTTTTAGAAGTGCGTGTGATTCAACGCCAAAGGGGGAGAGAAAGTCTTATCAAATGGATTATCGCAATAAAAAAGAAGCACTTAAAGAAGCGCAAATGGATGAAGATGAGGGTGCTGACTTTTTAATGATAAAACCGGCTTTAAGCTACTTGGATTTTATTCAGGATGTTAAAGATAATAGCACGTTACCAATCGCGGCATATCACGTCAGTGGTGAGTATGCGATGATTAAAGCTGCAGCTGCAAGAGGTTGGATTGATGAAAAAGGCGTTACTCTTGAGTCCTTAACAGCGATAAAGCGCGCTGGTGCTAAAATTATTCTGAGCTATAGCGCATTGGATGTTGCTAAGTGGTTATGAAGTAGTCGCAGCACCTAAAAACATCCACCGTACTCTGAGCGAAGTCGAAGCGCTGCACTGAGCATCAGTCGAAGCGGGTATCTTTAAAGTCACACATTAGCAAAAGCTTCAGTGAGTGCTTTTTTCTGTAAAATTAAGTGCTAGTATCACCATCACCAAATAGTTGATTTTTTATAATGAATTCTGCCGAATAATCTTTATATAATGAAACCTCATGCTAATTTTTGAAGGTGAGTTATTAATGGAGTATATCGTACATAAATTTGGTGGTAGTAGTCTTGCAGACGTGGTGAAAATTGAGCGTGTAGTTAATATTATTGGCACGACACCGCAATCAGTGGTTGTTTCTGCAAGTGGTAAAACCACGAGTTTACTAAAAAAATCCATTGAACTTGCCTTAGAGAATAAAGATAGCAGTAAAGTGATTGCGCAACTTACTGAACATCACCTATCTCTGATTAGCGCATTATGCCCTAAAGATGAAGCACTTAAGAGTACCTTTGAGAGTGATATTGCACACTTAAAGCAAATGCTCACCACAATTGCCTTAAGCGGCATTTGTGGTGATGCTTTGGAGTACTTTATTTTAGGGTTTGGTGAGCTGTGGTCGGCACAAATTTTAACAGGCGCTTTGCAACATAAAGGCATTAACACTGAGTTTATTGATGCATCGGAAGTGTTATTTATCGATGATAATCATAAGCCTGTCAGTGTTGATTGGCAAAGAAGTCAGCAAGCGGTTGATCAGAAATTTAATGATCGAAAACATAAAACTTATATCATTACTGGGTTTATTGCACAAAACCAAGAAGGTGTGCGTAGTATTTTAGGCATGAATTGTAGCGATTATTCCTCAGCTATTTTTGCTAAGCTTTTGCAAGCCAGCAAATTAGTGATCTGGACGGATGTTGCTGGTGTTTATAGTGCGAATCCACAAGTGGTTAAAACTGCGCGTCAATTGAAACAGCTATCCTATAAAGAAGCGTTAGAGCTTGCCTATTTTGGGGCTTCAGTCGTTCACCCATTAACGATTAATCCGATGATGGAAATGGGGATTCCGATTGAGATAAAAAGTAGCTACGAACCGCAAAAACAAGGAACGGAAATTATTCGTGCACTGGATAAGACCAACCTTGAACAATACCTTATCAAAGGCTTAACGAGTATCTCAAATGTTGCCTTGATGCGTGTGCAGGGTGCGGGCATTATTGGTGTTTCGGGAATGGCAGCCAAAGTCTTTAGTGTGCTTGAGCAATCGCAGGTTTCAGTAATGATGATCTCACAATCAAGCTCAGAGTATTCGATTTGCTTTGCGATTGAAGCAAAGCTTGCCAAGCGTGCTACTAAAGCACTAGAGCGCCATTTCAAAGCGGAAATTGAGCGCGGTGATATTGAGCATATTTATTGTGAAACGGGTTATGCGATGATTACAGCGGTTGGTGATGGGCTAAGAGCGCAACCTGGTGCGTTAGCGCGTGTGATTAAACCACTAGCAGATGCTAAGATTAATATTCATGCGATTACTCAAGGCTCATCCGAGCGCAGTATCACCGTTACCGTTAAAAAAGAAGATGAAGATCTAGCACTTAATTTAATTCATCAACAAGCCAAAAATCCACCCGTACAAGAAATGGTGATTGCACTGATTGGCGTTGGTGGAATCGGTGCTGAGCTTGTTAGTCAGCTAAAACAACAGCAACAAGTTTTACATAAACAAAATATTAATTTGCGTTTGGTTGCCGTAATGAGCTCAACTAAGTTATTGTGTGGCGATGATCTTCTGTTAGAGAGTGAGCTGCTTCATCAATTAAAAGCAAGTGATTGTAAAGCGGATACAAATGCGTTGGCAAAATACTTACAATCTATTTCATGTGCACACAAGGTGCTTGTCGATGCAACGGCAAGCGTTGATATTGCTGGGGTCTATGTTGATTTCTTAGCACAAGGTATTCATGTGGTGACACCCAATAAATATGCTAATACGCAGTCGATGGATTATTATCGTAAACTTCGCCAAGTAGCGCGTAATCATAATG
Source organism: Pseudomonadota bacterium (assembly GCA_027621155.1). Classification (GTDB taxonomy): domain Bacteria; phylum Pseudomonadota; class Gammaproteobacteria; order Francisellales; family Francisellaceae; genus Caedibacter. Next base: position 11,416 of record JAQCCA010000046.1, read on the forward strand.
TCACATTTAAATATGAGACGAATGTCTGTGCGGGATTACCACTGATTAGCACCTTGGAAAATTTGCAAAGAACAGGTGACAAAATCTATAAGATCCAAGGGGTTTTTTCAGGGACATTGAGTTTTATTTTTAATGAAGTCAATAAAGGTAAAAGCTTTGTTGAGAGTTTAATGCTTGCTTATGACAAGGGTTATACTGAACCTGATCCACGTGAGGATTTATCCGGTATGGATGTCGCGCGCAAAGTGGTGTGTTTAGCGCGTGAAATCGGTGTGAGTCTCGAGTTAAGTGATGTTAAGGTGCAAAATTTGACACCAGAGAATTTAAGATCCTGCTTAAAAGAGGAGTTTTTAAAGAAAATCAAAGCCCATGATAAGGAGTTAACACAACAGCTTAAGGCCTTACAAGGTAAAGCTTCAGCACTGCATTTTGTAGGAGAGGTATCAGGCAATGGTGAGGCAAAAGTATCTGTCGCACCATTGGCGCAAAATAGTCCCTTTGTGAGCTTAGATGGTGCCGATAATATGGTGCTTATTTATTCCAAGCGTTACGCGCATTCACCCATGGTGATAAGAGGTGCGGGCGCTGGTGTTGAAGTGACTGCTGCGGGTGTTTTTGGTGATATATTGGCGATTTCTAATTAAGGCAAAATTTACAGGAATAGTGTTCCGTTAAAGCATATGAAAACACCCCTCACCCGCACTGCAAATGCAGTGCGACCTCTCCCGCAAGGGGAGAGGTGAGCGATCTTTTGCATTATAATAAAGTCCCGCATCAGATGATGCGCTTAAGGGTAAAGGATTTAACCAATGGATAAAAC
>JAQCCA010000047.1 GCA_027621155.1 Pseudomonadota bacterium
TTTTATGACCGCGAAAGCCGATGAGCGCAGCTGGCTGCTATTGCCTAATAATATTCAACTATTTGAGCAGCAGTACACGCCAGGAAAATATACGCTAGATATCGCATTAAAAGAGACACCGATTGACATTAAGTCGAATAAAACAACATTACTATGGATTGTAAGCATGGGTGATTTCACGAAAGTGTATCATTTTATTATTTAAGACTTAGTAGGAGATAACGCGCATTCTAATCATGCTGATACCGTAAACAACACTGTCAAAAAACTAACCGCACTCGGGCTTTTTATTTGGAGTATCTGTGCGCTTTTTTATGGCTTTGAATATTTTGTGCGCTCATCGACCAATGCCTTGGCATTGTCACTACGTGATAACTATGGTTTTGACTCATCGACGATTGCCATTTTAGGTTCAGCATTTTACTTATCATACGTGATCTCACAGATTCCAGCAGGACTATTAGTAGATCGCTTTGGTGTTAAGCGTGTTATGGTTTGTAGTACGTTTTTGTTTACCGTGGCGATGTTTATGTTCTCATTGAGTCATAACCCCATGGTGATGATCTTGGCACGCGTCATCGCGGGCTTTGCCGGTGGGTTTGGTATTCTATGCGCCTTAAAATCATTGTCACTATGGTTGCCAGATCGATTATTTTCAATGTTTGTAGGCTTCACTCAGTTTAGTTGCTATGCTGGGGGCGCGTTATCAGCATTGCCTTTAGTTTTGTTTTTGGATCATTACACGGTTTCACAAGTATTTTTTGTGGTCGCAATAATCAGTTTGGTGTTGTTTTTGGTGAGTGCGCTTTTTATACGTAAACATCCGTCAATGGATAGAAAGCGTCATTTGATTCATCAAGAGACAGTTTGTCAGCAAATTGTAGCGCTGGGTAAAATGGTTAAAAATCGGCAACTTTTGTTAAATGGACTGTATTTTTTCACCATCTATGGTACAACCGTTGTCTTTGCTGATTTATGGGGAATTAGCTACTTAAGCAGTGTTCATCATATCACTGAAGCGCAAGCAGCATTTGCTTGCAGTTTGATTTTTATTTCGGTTGCTATCTCAAGTCCAATTTGGGGTACATTAGCGACAATTATAAATAAGGACAAAATTTTCTTAGTATGGGCGCCAATTATTGGCTTTGTGGTTGTGCTGTTACTCATTTACGTTGATTTAAATGTATATCTCATCTACTTGCTATGCTTTTTATTTGGTGCAATGCAAAGTGCACATGTGCTTAATTTTTCGATGATTAAAGGGCATGTTCATGATAAGCAATTAGGTGTTGGCATTGCGTTCATCAATCTGTTTTTGCCATTAAGTGGCGCGGTATTGCACCCACTGTCTGGTTTCTTATTACAGCTTTTTAAGGGCTCGCACGGTCTTCATCAAGCCTATCAATATATGATGATTTTAATCCCTGTTTTAATGTTACTATCCTTTATCATTGCGCTTTTTTTCAAAGAAGTTAGAGCAAAAGATATTACTTTATGATTGTGTTTTAGTCACATACTTCAAGCTTTTCCGCTAAAATGCTAATTCGCCTATATTTTCAGGTATCTTAGGTTTATAATTGTCACCGTTTTTAATACTTAGCTTTAATTGTTTTTTTGAGCTTTTTAAGTTTTAACTGTCTATGGAGGCAACATGTCTGAAAGGTTTCATGATATTGATACAACCGAAACGCAAGAGTGGCTAGAAGCATTAGAAGATGTCGTGACACGTGAAGGTTCAGAACGTGCTAGTTTTCTGGTAAATCGTTTATTAGATCGTGCTGGCGAAATTGGTATTGATAGTGCGTATGTGCCTGCTAAAAGTATTTCGTTTATGAATACGATTAAAGTCGCTGATCAGCCTGGTTATCCAGGAGATTTGGAAGTTGAGAAAAAGATTGAGAATCTTAATCGCTGGAATGCGGCGGTTATGGTTGCTAAAGCCAATAAAAAAGATGGCACATTGGGTGGGCACATCGGTTCAGGTGCCTCAATTATGACGCTTTATGAAGTCGGGTTTAACCACTTCTTCCATGCGCCAAGTGAAACAAAAGCAGGAGACTTAGTATTTTACCAAGGGCATACAACGCCTGTGATTTACGCGCGTTCTTACCTTGAAGGGCGTTTAACCGAAGAGCAGTTAAAGAACTTCCGCCAACAAGCATTCAACGGTGATAAAGGCTTATCATCTTACCCTCATCCATATTTACAGCCAACCTATTGGCAGTTTCCAACGGTTTCGATGGGGTTGGGTCCACTGCAAGCAATTTATCAAGCACGCTTTATGAAGTATCTAGAAGCACGTAAATTAGCTGAAACCAGCAATCGTCGCGTATGGGCATTTTGTGGTGATGGCGAGATGGATGAGCCTGAGTCATTAGGAGCCATTAATCGTGCGGCACGTGAAGGCTTGGATAATCTGATTTTTGTGATTAACTGTAACCTTCAGCGCTTAGATGGTCTTGTTGATGGTAATGGTAAGATCGTTGAGGAATTCGCTCAGATCTTCACAGGTGCCGGTTGGAATGTCATTAAAGTATTATGGGGCAGCAATTGGGAGCCATTATTTGCCAAAGATACCAATGGTAAATTACAACAGCGTTTAGCACAGATGAATGATGGTCAGATGCAGTTTGCACGTTCGCATGGTGGGCAGGATTTGCGTCAAACCATTTTCGGTGGTGATCCAGAGCTAGAAGAAATGGGCAAAGGTTATACTGATGAAGATGTACAAAACTTAATGCGTGGTGGGCATGATCCGATTAAGGTATATGCTGCTTATCAACGCGCAGTTAATAATACAACAGGTAAGCCAACGGTTATTTTACCAATGACGATTAAAGGCTATGGTTTAGGTGAGTGGGGTGAGTCTAAGAACATTGCGCACAATGTTAAAAAGCTTGATACCGCAGCACTAAAATATATTCGTGATCGATTCAATGTGCCGGCAACGGATGAGCAAGTTGAGAATATGGAGTTTGTGAAATTCCAAGAAGGTTCTAAAGAATATGCTTATTTACATGCGCAACGTAAAGCATTAGATGGCTACGCGCCTGCACGCTTTGAAAATAACACGGCTTTACCGATTCCAAGTTATCAGGATTTTGGTCAGTTATTCTTAGAGGCAAGTGGTGATCGTGAGTTCTCAACGACAACGGCATTTGTACGTATGTTTGTTAATCTAACACGTCATAAAGAGCTAAAAGATCGTTTGGTGCCAGTGACAGTAGATGAATCACGTACGTTTGGTATGGAAGGTTTATTCCGTCAACTAGGCATTTATAATCATCGCGGTCAGCAATATGTGCCAGAAGATAAAGCGCAAGTGATGTATTACAAGGAATCAACGGATGGACAGATTATCCAAGATGGTATTAATGAAGCCGGCGGTTTTTGTTCATGGTTAGCGGCAGCCACTTCGTATAGTGTTCATCGTGTACCGATGATTCCATTTTATATTTATTACTCCATGTTTGGTTTTCAGAGAATTGGCGATCTTGCATGGTTAGCAGGTGATTCACATGCTAAAGGCTTCTTATTAGGAGGCACTGCAGGACGCACCACACTTAATGGTGAAGGGCTTCAACATGAGGATGGGCATAGTCATATTCAAGCTGGTCTCATTCCATCATGTATCTCTTATGATCCAACGTATGCGTATGAGCTTGCTGTTATCCTTTGGGATGGTATGCGTCGCATGTATGTTGAAGGTGAGCAGGTTTTTTATTATGTCACGGTAATGAATGAAAACTATGTGCATGGTGCGATGCCTGAAGGCTCTGAAGAAGGCATTATCAAGGGTTTATACTTATTAAAAGGTGCCAAAAAAGCCGATGCGAAAAAGCATGTACAGTTAATGGGTTCAGGCACCATTTTGCGTGAAGTTGAGGCAGCAGCTGAGTTGTTAGAGAAAGATTTTGGTGTAACAAGTGATGTTTGGAGTATGACCTCAGCGAATGAGCTTTATCGCGATAGTCGTAAAGTAGCGCGTTGGAATATGCTTCACCCTGATAAAAAGGCACAACAGACGCATATTGAAAAATGTTTAAAAGGTCATACAGGACCTGTGATTGCATCAACGGATTACATCAAGCTTTACACTGAGCAATTACGTGAGTTTATGCCTACAAATTATATTACCTTAGGTACGGATGGCTTTGGTCGCTCTGATTCGCGTGAGAACTTAAGAAGTTTCTTTGAAGTCGATCGTTATCATGTGGTTATTGCCGCACTCACTGGCTTGTTACGTGAAGGTGCGGTGACTGCTAAAATGGTTAAAGATGCGATTAAGAAATACAATATTGATCCTGAGCGTCTTGACCCAGTAAGTCACTAATCGGGCATATTAAATACTAGTAGGGGCGTATTGCATACGCCCAATAGGAGTTGCATACGCCTAATAGGGATTTGCATAATTTAGAGTAAATAATAGAATTAAGCGTTTTAAAACTAAATTAAAAAAATTAAAAACAAGAGGAAAATTGCATGGCAGTACAAAAAGTCACAGTACCAGATATCGGTGACTATAAAGATGTTGATGTAATTGAGGTGAATGTCAAAGTGGGGGATACAATTGAGGCAGAAGACTCATTAGTTACCCTAGAAACAGACAAAGCGTCAATGGAAGTTCCAGCCCCCTTTGCCGGTGTTGTTAAAGAGATTAATGTCAAAGTGGGTGATAAAGTTTCAGAGGGTTCATTAGTTCTATCGGTAGAAACTGATGCAGTTGCTTCATCTGAACTACCTCAATCAGTAGAACCTGCATCGGCAGAAGTTACACCATCACAAGCGCAAAGTACACAAGTGATTGATGTGACCGTTCCTGATATCGGTGACTATAAAGGGGTTGATGTTATTGAGATTAACGTCAAGCCGGGGGACGAGATCAATGCTGAAGATTCATTAGCAACGCTTGAAACCGATAAAGCGTCAATGGAAATTCCAGCACCTGAATCAGGTAAAGTCGTTGATGTAAAAATCAAGGTCGGTGATAAAGTATCACAAGGCGACTTGGTATTAACCCTTGAAGTTACAGGTGCAGCAATTGTGGCACCTGCACCAAAACAACCAGAAACCAAAGAAGCAGCGATAGCTGCTGCAGCCCCTCAGGCTCAGCCAGTAGCGGCGGTTGAAACAACGGATGTGCATAATATTAATGCTCATGCATCACCTGCGGTGCGTCGTTTAGCGCGTATCTTAGGTGTTGAGTTGGCACGCGTTGTGGCAACAGGTCGCAAAGGGCGCATTACCAAAGAAGACTGTGAGAATTATATCAAAAAAGCTGTGCAAGCCGTCCAATCAGGCAGTGTATCAAGTGGTGCTGGTTTAGATCTTTTACCTGATCCACAGATTGATTTTGCCAAATTTGGTGAGATTGAAGTTGAGGCTTTGTCACGCATTAATAAATTAAGTGCTAAGAACTTAGCGCGTAACTGGGTTAAGATCCCGCATGTGACTTTCTATGATGATGCGGATATTACCGATCTTGAAGACTTTAGAAATGCCAAGAAGCCAGCTGCTGAAAAAGCAGGGGTTAAAGTCACACCGTTGTCATTCTTGATCAAAGCCGCCGCTGTGGCATTAAAAGAATACCCGCGTTTTAATAGCTCATTATCGAATGATGGTGAGAGTTTAATTGTTAAGAAATACTTTAATATCGGCTTTGCCGCAGATACACCAAAAGGTCTTGTTGTGCCGGTGATTAAAGATGCCGATCAAAAAGGGATCTTTGAGATTTCACGCGAGATTATGGAGTTGGTCAAAAAAGGGCGTGATGGTAAGTTAAAGCCTGATGATATGCAGGGTGCGACATTTACTATTTCAAGCTTAGGCGTGTTGGGCACGACGGCATTTACACCAATTATTAATATGCCTGAAGTGGCAATCATGGGTGTGTCAAAGGCGGCTATTAAACCAGTGTGGAATGGTAAAGAGTTTGCGCCAAGAACGATGTTGCCATTGTCATTATCAACCGATCATCGAGTGATTGATGGCGCGTTAGCTGCACAGTTCTTAACGCGTTACTGTGCAATCTTGGCAGATTTAAGAGAAATACTTTTATAAACAAAGGGTAAAAAAATGAGTGATGTAAACAATATTAAAACAGAAGTCGTTGTCTTAGGTAGTGGACCTGGCGGTTATAGTGCAGCATTTCGTGCGGCAGATTTAGGTAAGAAAGTCGTCCTTGTTGAGCGTTATGACTCAATTGGTGGTGTGTGCTTGAATGTTGGATGTATCCCATCAAAAGCGTTGTTGCATATCGCTAAAGTCATTAATGAAGCGCGTCACTTAGAAAAAGACGGCTTGATTAGTTTTGATAACTTAACTTTCAATAAAGATAAAATTTTAGGTTACAAAGATAAGATCGTTGGTCAGTTAACAGGTGGCTTAAAGGGCTTAGCAAAGCAGCGTAAAGTTGAGATTGTTCAAGGCTATGGTAAGTTTACAGGCGCTAATGAAATCGCTGTTGAAACAAAAGATGGCGTTAAAAAGATTGCGTTTGAAAACGCGATTATTGCGGTGGGTTCTAGCTCAATTAAATTACCATTTATTCCAGAAGATCCACGTATTATTGATTCGACAGGTGCTCTTGAAATGAAAGAAGTGCCGAAGAAGATGCTTGTTATTGGCGGTGGTATCATCGGTCTTGAGATGGCGCAAGTTTATAGCGAATTAGGTACTGAGATTACCGTTGTTGAGTTTATGGATCAACTCATGGGTGCTGCCGATAAAGATATCGTTAAGCCTTATGAGAAAATGATGTCTAAGCGTTATGATATTCGCTTAGAGACTAAAGTGACGAAAGTTGAAGCGAAAAAAGAAGGTCTTTATGTTTCAATGGAAGGCAAAAAAGCTGCCAAAGATGAGCGTTTTGATCGTATTCTTTTGGCAGTTGGACGTACGCCAAATGGCAAGTTAATCGATGCTGAGAAAGCAGGGGTTAACGTTGATGAGCGTGGCTTTATCGCTGTTAATAATCAGTTGAAAACGAATGTGCCACATATTTATGCGATAGGGGACGTGGTCGGTCAGCCAATGTTGGCACACAAAGCGGTTCCTGAGGGACGTATTGCTGCTGAGGTGATCTCTGGTATGAAGCATTACTTTGAACCAAAATGCATTCCAGCAGTTGCTTATACTGATCCTGAAGTAGCATGGGTTGGAGTCACTGAAAAAGAAGCCAAAGAAAAAGGTATCAAATATGACAAAGGTGTATTCCCATGGGCAGCTAGCGGCAGATCACTTAGTATTGGGCGCAATGAAGGGATGACCAAAGTTCTTTATGATGAAAACCATGTCATTATTGGTGCTGGTATCGTTGGTCCAAACGCCGGTGAGTTAATTGCTGAAGCTGCGTTGGCGATTGAGATGGGTTGTGATGCTGAAGATATCTCATTAACAATCCACCCACACCCAACCCTTTCTGAAACGTTGATGATGGCGACAGAGGTTTATGAGGGTACGGCAACTGATATTTATGCGCCTAAGAAGAAGTAACTCTAATTACGACAACATTACCTTTTAAATTTTTAATATCTTATCAAGACATGCTCTTTGGAGCATACTTTTATTTCCTCACTGTCAATATTGCTAACTGTGTCAATAAAAGACACAGTTACAAAATGGAGTAATCATAATTGAATACAACAACGTTAGAGATTTTAAAGCAGTTAAGTCATGAGAATTATATTGATGGCACCACCATTGGTAATGCGCTTGGAATTACACGCGCCGCGGTATGGAAAGCGATTCAAAAACTGCAAAATGATTATCATATAGCTATTGAGTCGCATCGCTTCTATGGGTATAAGTTACAATCACCGCTTATTATGCTTGATCAAGCAAAGATTTTAGCAGCTGTTGCGGTTGAAAATGTAGCGCTTGAATGTTTAACAACTGTTGATTCAACGAATACTTATTTACAAAATTCAGCGCTTAAAAGTGATTATCATATTTGTATCGCAGAAGAGCAGCGCCAAGGAAAAGGTCGTTTTGATCGTGTGTGGTGCTCGCCTTTTGCTGAGAATCTATATTACTCATTAAAGGTAAGCTTACATAAAGAGTTAAGTGAGCTATCAGGCTTGAGTTTGGCAGTGGCAGTGAGTGTTGCAAAAGCTTTAGTGAATAAATATCCAATATTAGATATTAAAATCAAATGGCCCAATGATATTTATATCAATGCCAAAAAACTCTCAGGTATTTTGATTGAAGTTAAAGACGAGTCCAATGCGCAAAGCCAGATTGTGATTGGTATTGGTGTTAATGTTAATATGCAACAATGTGATGATATAACACAAGGCTGGACATCTTTAGCAAGTGAATTAAATCATTATATTGATCGCAATGACTTAGCCATCGGCATTAGCAATGAACTGATCTCAACTTTAAAGCGATTTGAAAACAAGGACTTTAGTGCTTTTATTGATGATTATGCTGAGTATGATTATTTAAAAGGCAAAACGATTGGTTTAGATATTTTAAATAAAGAAGTGATTACGGGTATTGCCAATGGTGTTAATGCATTAGGTCAATTGAAACTCAAGACTGATGATGGTGAGCGTGTATTTGCGTCAGGGGAGGCTTCTGTTATTAAAAAAAGCTAAATTTAGATGTCTTCTTCAACATTCTCAGCCACCTGAAATTTCAAATAATTCTCAGGTGTTTCTAGGGTTATTTTACCTATTCTGCCTTGGCGGAAGTCTTGGATAAGTTTCTCGGCAATATGATGCATATGCTGCTGCCCTAGTGTATTACCAACCTCTGTAAGCATCTGTTCTAAATCTTCTGAGTCTTCAGTAATTTTATAACGATAACTTAATACTCCAGAGTAATCTTCTTTTAATAGTTGCAGCATAAAATAAGCAGTTGTTGGATAATCCATGGCAGTATCACGAATTGAACCAATGGCAGCAAGCTTAAAGCCACAACCTTCATCCTTGGGGCTTGGAAACATAATTCCTGGTGTGTCATTAAGATAAAAATGTTTTTCAATCTCAATTTTTTGCTGCCTTTTAGTGACGGCAGGCTCATTGCCCGTTTGTGCGATTTTGCGCTTGGCAAGACTGTTAATAAGTGTTGATTTGCCAACATTAGGAATACCAAAAATAACCGCACGTATTGGCTTTAAAAGCGTGCCGCGATTGGGCAGTTGTTTTTTACATAATTGTATGATCTTTTGCGCGCTTTTTTTATCACGTGCAATATCCAAGGCAATCGCCTTACCATTATAAAACTGAAGCCATTGTTTGGTGACTTTGGGATCCGCAAGATCAGATTTAGAGAGAATCTTAATAATCGGTTTGCTTTTGGCTGCTTCATGCAATACCGGATTGGCACTTGCCTCAGGCGCGCGCGCGTCAACAACTTCAATTGCAATATCAATTTGTGGCATAAGCTTCATCAGCTCTTTTGTTGCTTTGTGCATATGCCCTGGGAACCAGTGAATCATCGTAAGTAAAATATATTTATAGTAAATTGATGGTTACCTTAGCGTATTTGCCCAGTGAAGTAAACAATATGGTCATAGCTGACAAAACAGCTACGATTAAACATCTTTCTTAAAGTACTCATCGCGTCCTAAGTAGTAAGGTATAAATAAACTGCATCATCTAATACCTCTCGCCTTGCGGGAGAGGTCGTGCAGCATAAGCTGCACGGGTGAGGGGAATTTAAATTCTGTAAATTTCTGCCAATTAGCGATTTATTCACTATTTTCTTTTGGCTATAATGAGCCCTCGACGTAAGAGGATTAAGCCACACGAGGTTATCATGGGATCAAGAACACCTTTATATGAAAAGCATTTACAACACAATGCACGAATGGTTGACTTTGCTGGCTGGGAGATGCCTATTCAATATCAAAGCGTGATTGAAGAGCATCATGCGGTACGCAAAAGTGCCGGCATGTTTGATGTTAGTCACATGCTAACGGTTGACATCGTTGGCAAGGATGCAAAGCGCTTTATTCGATTTTTACTAGCCAATGATATTAATAAAATACCACAAGGCAAGGCCTTGTATTCTTGCATGCTCAATGAAGAGGCAGGCATCGTTGATGATCTTATCGCTTATCATTTTAGGGATGACTTTATTCGTTTGGTGATTAATGCTGGTAATCGCACAACAGATGTTGAGTGGATAAATAAACATAAAAGCAATTTTGACGTCAAGATTAATGTGCGCGATGATCTCGCGATTATTGCTGTGCAAGGACCTGAGGCACGCCAAAAGGCTGATGTTGCATTAGCAAACTTAGCTACAGAAGAGGTGAGAAATCTAAAACCATTTAGCATGTACAAAAATGGTGAATGGATGATTGCACGCACTGGTTATACCGGTGAAGATGGCTATGAAATCTCACTGCCTGCAGATGAAGTAGCTGCATTTTGGGATAAGCTTATTGAAGAAGGGGTTATCCCTTGTGGTTTAGCTTCACGCGATACTTTACGCTTAGAAGCGGGGATGAATCTTTATTCCCAAGATATGGATCAAACGACAACACCTGTAGAATCAGCATTGATGTGGACAGTAGCATTAACTGATGATCGCGACTTTGTCGGTAAAGAGGCGTTACTAAATAAAAAACCTGCGATTGATAGCAAGCTTGTTGGCTTGGTGCTTTTGGATCGCGGTGTACTGCGTCATGGTCAAAAGGTTGTGGTTGAAGGAAGTAGTAAAACAGGGATTATCACCAGTGGCACTTTTTCACCAACGCTATCAGAAAGTATAGCGCTTGCACGTATTCCTAAAGATGCTGAGAATGTATTTGTTGAAATCCGTAATAAACAAGTGCCGGCTAAAATTGTGCAATTTCCTTTTGTACGCAAAGGCGAAAAAGTATATAAAGAATGCCAAAAGGCAGTGACTGAAAATTGATATCTAACGAATGACATATAAAACCTAAGGAGTAAAAAATGGCAGAAATAAGAGAAGAGTTTCGCTACAGTAAGTCACATGAGTGGGTGCGTGTTGAGGGTGATATTGCCGTTTGTGGGATTGATGATTTTGCGCAATCAAGTGCTGGCGAACTTGTATTTGTTGAGCTGCCTGAATTGGATGATGAAGTAAAAGCAGGCGATGATGTCTGTGTTGTTGAATCAGTTAAAGCAGCATCGGATGTTTACGCTCCAGTCTCAGGGACAATTGTTGAAGTTAATGAGGCATTGATTGACTCACCGTCAATGGTTAATGAAGGGTGCTATGATGAGGGCTGGTTATTCAAAATTAAAATGGATGATCCAACTGAGTTAGATGATTTATTGTCTGCAGAAGAATATGCAGAGGAGCTTGATGCTTAAGTTTTGCATATAAAAAGACGCCCGATGAGCTGTAATGACATCGGGCGTTTTTGTTTGCAAAATAAAAATGTAATGGTAATTTTTTGAGTAAAGGTAGAGTGGGCGTATGCAATACGCCCCTACATATTAAATAAAAATATAAGGAGCCTATATGCCTTTTGTGCCGCATACTGAGCGTGACATTGATATGATGCTTTATACGATTGGAGCAAAAAAAGTTGAAGACTTATTTGATGAAATTCCTGAGTCGATCAAAAGTAAAAGTCATTTAAACTTGGCAGATGGTTTAAATGAGTGCCAAATGCATCGTTTGTTTA
>JAQCCA010000048.1 GCA_027621155.1 Pseudomonadota bacterium
GTGGTATCTAAAGACGCTAAACTGTCTTTATGCTGAGTGATTTGATGAATAATAGAACACGCGATAGCGCGTGGATTGGTTAATGTTTTCATTGTGTAAATTTAGATTAAGCTTTTTCAGCAGGTACCAAATGGGGTGTCAAAAACTTGGTTAGTTTAGCCACGATGCGTGGATTGCCACCGATGAGACGTCCATCTTCAAGGAAGGTAACACCACCATCTAATCCACAAAGCATACCACCGGCTTCTTTAATCATAAGAGCAGCTCCCGCGGTATCCCAGATTTTGGCATCTCTTGATGTCCAAACAGCATCTAAGTAGCCGGCAGCAACATAACACATATCAAGTGCTAATGAGCCAGAATAGCGAAGACCGGAAATCTCTTTATGTAGATCAAGTACCGCTTCAGGGTAAGTGTGTGCGAAGACTTTTTTGCTGAATTTTAAAGCGCCTGAAAATAAGCAACCTGAGAAATCTTTGCGATTGGCAACACGGATACGTTGACCATTAAGCTGCGCACCTGAGCCTTTGGTTGCCGTAAATAACTGATCTAAATAAGGGTTATAAATCACCGCAAGCTCTGTTTTGCCACGAAACTGCATCGCAATCGAGACACAGTGATGTGGGATGCCGTGAATAAAGTTGTTTGTGCCATCAATCGGGTCAATGATCCATGTGTGATCACTATCTTCATTGCCAAACTCACCTGATTCCTCGGTAATATAATACTGATCTGGAAACGCACGTTGCAAAATATCAATAATTGCCTTTTCAACATCAATATCGACATTAGTGACATAGTTATTAGGAGACTTTGTTTCAACCTTAACGTTTTGCATGTTTTCACTTGCATTTAAGATCATACGACCTGCTTTACGTGCAGCTTTAACTGCAACATTCATCATTGGATGCATGAAAAATACCTTAGCTTTTACCCGAATAAGAAATTAGTTGTGTATAATACCCGATTTAGTATTAAGGTGATAGTTTCTATTTCAAAGATGTTAAATAAAATTCGAATCATTCTCGTTGAGACCTCGCATCCTGGCAATATTGGCTCAAGCGCACGTGCGATGCTTAATATGCAGTTAACTGAGCTTTATTTGGTGAATCCCAAACAGTTGCCAGATGAACATACCATGGCGACAGCGGCGCATGCCACTGATGTTGTTAATAATGCCAAGATTGTGCCAACGCTGATGGAAGCGCTTGAGGGAGTGGACCTAGTGATTGGTACCAGTGCCAGAACGCGACGCATGGATTTACCGATGCTCAGTGTTGAAAATGCAGCAGAGCAAGCAATGGCACATGTGAGCAAAGGTCTTAATGTGGCGATTATTTTTGGGCGCGAGCGCACGGGGCTTTTTAATGAAGAGCTTCTGATGTGTCATTATCATGCATTTATTCCAAGCAATGAAGGGTATACCTCATTAAACTTGGCACAAGCGGTGCAAATTGTTGCCTATGAAGTCTTTAAACAGTATTTATCGCATAATGAGGTGGAAGCTTTACCAACACAAAACCATGTTCGTGAAAAGGCCTCTGCCAAAGAAGTCCAAAGTTTTTATGATGAGTTGGCACACAAAATGCAAGTTGTTGGCTTTTTAAATCCTGATAAGCCAGGGCATGTTGTCGATAAATTAAAGCGATTATTTCAACGAGCGCAACTTGAGTCACAAGAGATAAATATTCTACGAGGGTTTTTAAGTCAAATTAACCAAATCAACCAAACTAACAATGAGGATAAAGGATAGTTAAATGATAATCGTAGGTGTCGATGAAGCAGGGCGTGGACCATTGGTTGGTTCAGTCGTTGCTGCGGCTGTTATTTTAGATCCAGATAAGCCAATTGCGGGATTGATGGATTCAAAGAAGTTAACCGAGAAAAAACGTGAAGCACTTTTCACTGAGATTACCGATAAAGCAAAGGCTTATGCAATTGCTGAGTGTAGCGCTAAAGAGATTGATCAGTATAATATTTTGCAAGCGAGTTTACTGGCAATGCATCGCGCAGTCGCTAAACTTGAGATTACTTTTGATAAGGTGCTTGTCGATGGTAATCGTTTGCCGCTATGGGATTTTGAGGCAGAAGCGATTATCAAGGGCGATAGTAAAGTACTAGAGATCAGTGCGGCATCGATTCTCGCTAAAGTCTATCGAGATCGTCAAATGATCGAATTAGATCATGACTATCCAGCCTATCAATTTGCTAAACATAAAGGCTATCCAACCAAATTGCACTTGGAATTACTAGAAAAGCATGGTGTGTTGGATATGTATCGCAAGAGTTTCGCACCAGTGGCAAGATGTCTTAAGCTTCAATATTTATAATTAATTTTAGGTTATGTATTTTGGGAAAATTATGGTTTTATAAACACCCCGTCAGCCTTTGGCTGCCACCCCTCTTGCAAAGAGGGGAATTGGGCAACGGTGATTTTATATTCCCCTCTTTACAAGAGGGGGGCTTAAGCTAGCGAGGCAGGGTGCAGGGTGTTGAAATAGAAAAAGTGCGTAACTTCAGTAATTAATTAGTACTGATCACGTACACGTGCTTGTAAATCACAAAATGAAACATAGGCTGTTAATGCTCTTTTCCAAGCTGGGGTCTTTGCTTTTTTAGTATTGTTATCTAAATTCTGCATGATGTTCTCCTTGTTGAGAGTTTATCGTGGGGACAAATGCAGTATAGACAAAGATTTATAAATAGACAGTTTCAGCGGGGTAACGCTGTGTAACAAAATTGATACATGCAGCGCTAAATCGCCAAAAACAACATCTTAATTGAAACACCCAAAAGTAAAACAAGGAAAATTACTTTAAGCACTTTAGGTGGCGTTTTACTTGAGAGTTTAGCGCCTATTTTTGAGAAGATCATACTGCTGGGGACAACACAAAGGATTGCCGGTAGATATAAATAACCTAGACTCCAACTAAGTTCAATATGATCCATTAAGCCTGTTACGATAAAGGTAATGCTGCCTGTTATTGCAATGATAAGTGTAAAAAGACTCGATGTGCCAATAGCAATACGAATCGAGTAACCTAATGAGTTGATATAGGGAATGGTGATAATGCCACCACCAATACCAAAAAATCCAGATTTAATGCCAACAACACTGCCCCAAAAGGCGCTTTTTCGTTTGCCACTGCGTTTTGGTTTATCAATCGTATGACTTGATTGAAATAACATGCGTAAAAACATAAAAAGCATTAACAAGGCAAATAATAATCCCAGAAGTCGTGAGCTAAGAAAGTGGGCAATAACCGCGCCAACAATATTCATGCTGATAATCCATGGCAACATTTTGATGACAATATCAAAACTGACCTCACGTGCGCGCAGTTTATGGGGCACTGAAGAAAGGGCGGTAAAAATTATGATCCCGAGTGAGGTGCCTGCAGCAAACTGCATATAAGCGCTTGTGGTTTCTGGCAGTTGATGGAATACAAAGGCGAGCACAGGGACGATAATAAGCCCACCGCCAATACCTAAAAGACCTGCAAGAATACCTGTTAAACAGCCGGAAAATATCAATAATAAGATAAGATATGTCATATTCGGTTTGCTTTGATTTGTCGATTAAATGGGTTGAATAATTATAACAAATGAAAGAGAATAACCCAGTTCATTTAACCAGAAAAACAAATGATTAAGGGTAAATATGCTTTCTAACATTAAAGTCGGCAAAGATGCGCCAAATGATGTCAATGTCGTGATCGAAATTCCAGCGCACAATGAGCCTGTCAAATATGAGTTTGACAAAGATGCCAATATGCTGATCGTTGATCGATTCATGTCAACAACCATGCAGTATCCATGTAACTATGGTTTTGTGCCAAACACGCTATCAGAAGATGGCGATCCAGTTGATGTATTGGTTGTAGCACCTGTGGCGTTGCGCCCAGGGGTTATTATCAATTGCCGTCCAGTCGGTGTGCTTAAGATGACAGATGAATCAGGTATTGATGCCAAGATCATTGCAGTACCTACAAGCAAACTCACCAAGATTTATGATGATGTAAAAGAAATCAATGATCTACCAAAATTATTGTTAGATCAAATCAAGCACTTCTTTGAACACTATAAAGATCTTGAGCCAAACAAGTGGGTTAAAGTCGATGGCTTTGCCGGATCTGAAGCGGCTAAAGCAGATATTCAAGCAAGTATTGAGCGCTATAAGGCGTAACTCCAATTTCTTATTTTCTCAGTGATTTAAACCATTTGTAACGAAATGTGTTTAGACTTGCATCGATTAAAAAGAAAATCACAGCAAGCTCTGGTGATAGCATATCGCCGGTAACTGCGTACAAAAATACGGCAAAAATCAAAATAAAGATCACTGAGCGTATCGCAGCTTTAGCACCATTTAGTTTGAACAATTCTTTATGCGTCATATTGCTTTGACGTTCAATCTCTTTTTCTTTATCTGTCATATCTTGATTAGAAATTTTCTTAAAAAAGTTGCGTGTATCTTAGCATAAGCCTTTGAGCATTGTCGATTAGGCTGTTGGCATTGTGGTGTTTTTCACATTGAGAATAATTATTGATAATAAGCTTGAAGCAATAAGAGTTACCCATAAAGCAAATAACATAAAGTGATAGGTGGAAAAATGGCTATGTGCTTGCACATAAGTCCAGATGGAAATGGTAAAGGTGACGGCAAATGAAATCGTTGCTGCGGCTGAGCCATGTGCTTTTTGAATATGCTGCATGGCAGAGCCCGTTGAAAGCGGGACGAAAAATCCAGCACAAAAGCATAGTAGCGTAATGCATATGAGGGTATTTAATAATGTAAAAGGCAAAAGACCAAACAGCACTGTCATCACTGCGAAAAAGCATAAAGCACTAATGCGATACAGCGCACGATGACTAAGATGCGCTAAACGGCGAAAACACAAAATGCCTACAATATAGCAGCTAGTAATCAATACTAAAATAATGTTATAGCTAATGATGCTAATGCCAAGATCTGTGGTTAAGAGCGGCTTGATATTGGTCATGATCACTTGAATATAAAAAGCAAAGCATAAGGATAAAACCGGTAAGTTGAGTAAGTAGGTTTTAACGCGGAAAATATAAACAAAATTATGCAGAATTTTTTGCCAACTAATCAGTTGTTGCATGGTTTTATCGCGTTGTAGCATTGAGCGCATTAACCAAAATACACTAAGCTCAATAATAAACATTATAAGATAGGCTAAGCGCCAACTGTCAATAAGCGCGATTTGGGCAACAAAAGCACTTAATAAAGGGGCGATAACCAGTGATATTGATAATAAAGCATAGGCTTTTTTAAGTTCGATATTGTTGCTGGCATAGCGTGAGATAAAGGCGCGAGCAATGGAAGCATAAGGACCTGTGCCAATGCCGGTGAGTAAAAAGCCCAGATAAAGCATGAGCTCATTTTGAGCAATGGTTATGAGTAACAACCCAAGCATAGAAATACATTGAGCAATGGTTAATACTTTTGAAGAACCTAATACATCTGAAGCACTCGCCAATAAGATGGCAGAAAGGCTATAAGATAAAAATAGGAAGCTTAATGCTTGTAAAACTTCGGTAGTACTCAGTTTAAGTGCTATCGCGATATGAGGCACCAAAGATAGCGAAAGTGTTAAGGTCATATAGCCGACAAGGCATAGAATATAGGATCTAAGATTGATATGTTGATTGTCAATATTATTGATTTTCATCTTTCTCTTGCACCAAAACCCAAGGTTTGACGACTGAAGCCCATAGCATTGTATTATTTTCAAACCAATGTTTAGCATCGTCGTCATTGACATATTCAATATGATGTTTTGCCATGTAATCCGTGATTTGTGTTTGATCGTTTTGTGCTAATGCATAGGCGACATCGATTAAATCAAGTGCATCACTGACTTTAATGACTTTGCCTTGTGCAAAAAAACGCTGAAGCTCTAGCCAAGAAATACGTGCTGTTTCGCTTAAGACTTTGGCTTTGAGTAACTCATTAGACTCATTAGGATTGCTCATATTGCGCCTCAAGCTCAGAGAGATTTTCCCATAGCTGATATTTATCATTTAACAATGCTTGCTTTTGTTCAAGTGTTTGTAGGGTTTCTTGAACCGCATCTTTGCTTTGCTGATAAAACTCAGGTGTTGCCATTTCTTGTTGCAAGTTTTCAATTTCAGCTTCTAATTGTTCAATCTCGTTAGGTAAGTCAGCAAGCTGTTTTTTCTGTGCAAAACTTAATTTTTGTTTTTTAGTGATATTATTATTTGCTGTATTTACTTTGGTAGAAGATGATTTTTGTAATGATTGAGATGCTTGATCTAAGCTCTTGGCGCTCGAGTTTTTTTGGCGTAGCCAATCTTCATAGCCACCAACATACTCTTGTAATTGACCGTTATCCTCAAAGACAATCGTGCTTGTAGCTACATTATCGATAAAGCTGCGATCATGGCTAACAATAAGCACAGTCCCTTGATAATTTAAAATAAGTTCCTCAAGTACTTCAAGTGTTTCAACATCAAGATCATTGGTCGGTTCATCAAGAACTAATACATTACTTGGTTTAGCAAAAAGCTTAGCTAATAATAAGCGATTACGCTCGCCACCTGAGAGTGAAGAAGCTGGGCTTTGCATGCGTTTTGGATCAAATAAGAAATTTTGCAAATAACCAATGACATGCACTTTTTGACCATTAATATCCAAGTAATCAGAGCCTTCGGTGACGTTATCAACGAGCGATAGCTTAGGATCAATTTGATCACGCAGCTGATCAAAGTAAGCAATTTGTAAGTTCTCACCATGAGTCACCATGCCTGATTGTGGTGTTAATTTTTGCAGTAAAACTTGCAGTAGCGTACTCTTGCCACAACCATTTTTGCCTAAGATCGCAATCTTATCACCACGTTGTATCTCACATGAGAAGGTATTAAAGATTGGTTTATTATCATAATGAAAGCTAATATCTGAAGCCTTGATCACCATTTTACCGGATTTGTTCGCTTGAGATGCACTTAGGCTCACATTGCCTTGTTTATCACGGCGGGCTTTGCGCTCTTCACGCAGTGCTTTTAATGCGCGTACGCGCCCTTCATTACGAGTGCGACGTGCTTTAACACCTTGGCGAATCCACGCTTCTTCTTGTTGCAGCTTTTTATCAAAGTTAGCATTTTGTACTTCCTCGGCATGTAGGTAAGCTTCCTTTTGTGTCAGGAATTTATCGTAATTTCCAGGAAAGCTTAAGACATTACCACGATCAAGCTCGATAATATCAGTAGCGATATTTTGCAAAAACGTGCGATCATGGGTGATAAACAAAATACTGCCCTTAAATTGTGGTAAGAAGCGCTCTAAAAACTCGATTGACTCGATATCTAAATGGTTTGTCGGCTCATCTAGAAGTAAGAGATCAGGTGAGGTGACCAATGCTTTAGCAAGTAGCACACGACGTTTTAAGCCACCAGATAGATCATCAAATAATGCATTGCCATCAAGCGACAGGGCAGAGAGCACTTTCTCTACCTCCATTTGCAAATCCCATGCATGGGCATTATCGATTTGCTGCTGTAAGTTATTTAAATGATCTAGGTTGTCGGCTTGTGTTAAATCAGCGGTTAATAGATTTTGATAGTCAATAATTAACTGACCAGTCTCACCAAAACCAGAAAGCACAATATTAAACACCGAGCCTTTGGTATTTTGTGGCACTTCCTGCTCAAGCCATGCGATTTTGGCATTGTCATGGACGATGCGTTCACCGTGATCTGGGAGTATTTGCCCTTGAAGGACTTTAAAAAGAGAGGATTTGCCCGCGCCATTGCGACCGATTAAACAGATACGTTTATTAGCATCAATATCCAAAGAAACATTATCTAGCAGTTTATGGTGTCCAAAGGCAAGCTCGGCATTGCGAAGAGAAATAATTGGCATAGTGTGTGATGATCGTTAAGTTAAATAATTTTATTAAGTTCAGCAAGGTTGCGTGATGCAAGATCATGCCCGATTTGTGCGCCAAGACGCTTGGCAATAAAGCTGGCTGAAATAATGCCACGAATAACGTCTTTACCAGATTTATCTTGCTCTTGAATAAGTAAATGATCAATGTGTCGATCATGCATTAAACGGGCGATATGACCAACTAAGGTGTCTTTTAATACCGCGTAGTCAAGCATCGGTAGGTCACTTATTTTTGCCATCAGCATGCCAACGGTTACTTCTTTAGGATTGATATCTTCTTTTTGCGCAACTTGCGTGCGATAGATGCCTTGCAGTCTACGTGTGTTGATCAAGCCGACGACCTCATCATCGTTATTGGTTACCAATAGTGCATGTACTTCTACTTTCTTCATCATTTGTAACGCATCATCTGCCAAAGTTTTTACATGAATAACATAAGGTTTGACGGTATGAAAGTCAGTGAAAACGTGTAAAGCAGGTGTCTCAAGAGAGATGACATCCAAGGTTTCTGGGTGATAATAAGGGATGCTTTGATCTTTAGTGTGTGTTGTTGTATCTAATAATTTATATTCTTTGTATGCCATAAGTCGATCCTTGTGATGATTATTTCTCGTAAGTCTAATCATCATTTCGCTGCTTTGCAAACGCAATAAGCTTAGAAGTCGTAGAAAGCAGAGTAATCAGGGTAATTAGAACAGTTAAGGCAAGATGACGATTTGGTGCTTAGCTAAACTTTTGGGGATATGTGTACTGATGCCACAATATAATGCTTTTTCAATGATTGCTTCAGTTGTTGGCTCAATATCCCATTTTTTTGAAATATTTTCAGTAAGGACTCTTGAGACATTACCTCTGGAGATTCTTAAGAAGCTAGCCACATCACGTTGACTCATGCCATGCGCAAGTAAATAGACAATCTCAAGCTCTCTGGGGGAAAGTAAGCTTAAAGTTTTGGAGGTTTCAGTGCTGAGATCCATATTTAAGCCTTTAATATAATGGTAGTAAGGGTTGAAATTATCCAGTAGGCGACCGGTAGTCAGTGTGCCGATAACTTCATTGTTTAAATCAATAATCGGCAATATGCTACATTGATAAATATGATGTGATAAGCCTTGCTCAATTAAGCAATTGGTTGAAAAGTTTATACAACGAATGATCTGACGCTTGGTGATGACGTCGTCGCGTATTTTCTTTAGTGTTTCATATTCGGATTCACTGATAATCTTAAGATCAAAAAGTGTTGTACCAATTAGCTGCTTGGCTTCTATGTTTGCGATGATTTTGGCGGTTTGCTCATTTAAAAATCGTATTTTTCCTTCAAGGTCATGCACAATAAAGTTGACCCCCATATTGTTATAGTTATTTAAAAAAGGGATAAAGTAGTTCTCTAAGAATGCTGAGTCCTGCATTTGTGATCTTGCTCCATGAAGTGGGTTGTATAAAAAACTTGCTGTAATTTATACGGTTTAACTTAAGCGAGACTTAAAAGAAATAAAAAAATAAAAAAGATGTAAATTTTGATCACCCCCTGCCATTTGGCTGATGCTTGTGATATTTATCTTAAGTTACAGTTCCACGCCTTTGCGCTTTAACAAATAGTTAGGCGTATATCGCTTATGAATCACTTTGCGGTGTTTAAAATCTCGCAGAAGTTATTGATACTTATGTGAAATCGATAGATGACAATGGAGTAATTAAATTAATGTTCACATTAAAACAAATGGAAGTTTTTGATACATTTGCAGGAACCTTGAGCATTACCGAAGCCGCGAATAAGTGCTATATCAGCGTACCAGGTGCGTGGAAGCATTTGGATAATCTGCAAAAACTATGTAATACAACCCTCTATCAAAAAGAGGGAAAATATATGCGCTTAACTGCTGAAGGCGAAAGTTTGCATGCTCAGATCATTAGGTTATTAGAGCAAAGGCAAAATGTGGCAGGTTATATTTATGAACTTCAGCAAAAAAAAGAAGTCATCAAAGTCGCGATTCCTGAAAATCTTGCGGAAATTTTTCTGGGTATGATCAGTGCTTTTAAATCAAAATATTTAGGCATAGAGGTTCGCATGACATTGATAGGAGGTTTTGAGGAAATGCAAAAAGCCATTAAAGAAAAGCAGTATGATGTCATTTTCACACTTTATCCGTTTATATCACCGAATGATTATGGTGTGACTACATTAGGTAGTTATAGCATGTTGCTATGTACCAGCACAGTTCATTTTCCGAGGGTGAATGCTATTCAAGATTTATCATTATTAACCTCAACGAAGATATTTATGCCCCAGTATTTTTATACAATAACAAGCTATTTTATCGAGCAGTTAGAGGTGTTTGGCTCAACGCCAGATATTGAGTATTTAGATAAAGTAACCACAATTAAAAAAATTATTGATCATGGTATGGGGTATGGTGTCATACCTTCTTTTTGTGTTTCACCATGCAACGATGCCTTACAAATACTACATAAATATAATGAACCGCAGTCTATATATGCATACACTTTGCAGAAATCAAGAAATTATAATGCTATAAAGAAATTGCTTAATCATGACCTGTTGGCATAAGTAACGGCAATATACCGCTCGTAAATCATTTTGCGGTGTTTAATGTTGAAGAAGTTTTTGATGTATTGATTAGTTTGTGATGGGTATATATTAACTTTGTGGATTATAAGTTACTATTTCGGCCTTACATACCCCGTTATCACAGCGCGAGCTATTTTTATCACCAGTATCAGATGGTGTTAAGCTAATATTGCTCTCATCACTCGTCAATGTTAAGGTGTAAAGTCCCTCCACGTTACTGTCATTTGTCTGAATTTTGGCTGTAGGTCTTAGTGTCATATCGTGAGCATGCCCTGATGGATCAGTAATGCTGATATTCATAGATGCACTATTAATCGCAGACGATCGAGCGTTAGCAATCAAATTCTGACAGTCATTGTGTTGTGTTTTAAAGTATAGTGGAGTGCTGATACACTTTGTGCCATCTTGCCCCTGAGAGAAATTCACTACCCCAAGGCTCGTACTGGGAGAAATAGGCGTAATTTCGGTTTGATCATCAATGCTAGGATATAGCTTAGTATCTGCAGTCTCAATACTATTAAAATCATTTACTGTAAATTGATATTGTACAGCTTGAGGTGTAGGAGTGGACAAGTTTACACAAAAATTTACTTTTGCTTCTAGTATGTTGGGATATAAATATAATGTGCCTATTTGATTTTTCTCATCGCTCCAGCTGCTTTTATTTGTTTCGATAATGCATGCCAAATTTTTAAACTGTATATCATGATAATCATTCGCTGTAGATCGTAATGTGAAGTGCTGAGGATTATCAGGATTATCTGCAATCATATCAGAACCACTGATAGGATAATCGGGGTTAATGGAGTAAACGCTGCTATATAATCTGAATTTACCTACTACTCCATCTTTCTCTTTCGCAGTCTGTGAATCCCCTGGCATGCCTGGATCTGTCTGGAATTTTTCCCCACTTGCAGTATTCACATGAACAAAGTCATATCCAGGCTTGTAAGGTCCGCTAAAATCACCAGAAAAACCATACATAGAAACTGTATAGGCAGTATCATTGTAAATATAAAAGTAACTGCCCAGCAGCTTGTTAATTGAACTGTGGGATTTTGCCATTAAAGACACCTGCAATGGTAT
>JAQCCA010000049.1 GCA_027621155.1 Pseudomonadota bacterium
CCTGTTTCGCTGTCATTGAATTGACCTGCAAATCTTAAGTCCTGTTGAACTTGTCCTGCGGCATTGACTCCGAATGTATTGATATTGCCTGACCATTGTTTCTCACCGTTTTGTCCGGTCAGATACTCAGGTGTTCCTAAAGCATCGTTGACAAAGTAATACGTTGCACCATTAACCAGTTGGGCTATTGGCTCGCCATTAAGATAAATAATATCAATGATTGAGTCTTTTGTTCTTACCTCAATCAGCTTGCCTGTGATGTCATAGATAAAGATAGTTTTATTGCCATTGACGGTTTTAAGGATTCGTTGATTGTTGGGGCTATATTGATAACTGGCAATTTCTTTATTATCTTCATTATCTTTCTTAACCGCTGTTAGATTATTAAAAACATCGTAACTAAAGCGCATATCACCTAATTGTGTGATATTGCCATTGTTGTCATAGCTTACGCTGTTTGCTGTAGTGTCTTGATAGCTTTGCAGCTTATTACTGGCTTTGTCGTACTGATAGCTTATCGCTTCTGTTTGACCGTCTTTACTGTTGGTATACGTTAAGCGATTGCCATTGGCATCATAGCTAAAGTCTTGTGTCTCTAGCTGTGATTTCATTGAGGTTAAACGCTCAATGGCATCATAGGCATAGTCTTTGCTTTTTGTAGGATCATCTTTACTGACAAACTGGGTGATATTGCCTAGCTTATCATAGATATAACTATCATCAGCCACACCAGAAACAGTCTGTTGGGTTAGCTGATAGGCTTTGTCATACGTGCGGGTTAATTGGCTGCCATTGCCAAAGCTCAGTGATTTCATCGCGCCAAAGGGCAAGTAGCTAATGTTTGATGCAATGGTTGACTGTGTGCCTTTATCACTGGCAGTAATGCCATTAATATTCCCTACTTTATCGCGCGTAAAGTTGACTTGTAGCCCACTAGGATAAGTGATTGAATTCACCGCTTCATCTTTGTTATAACTGTAGCTGACGTCATATGGGTTACCATCAATAACATAACGTTGTTTGATGATCCCACCAAACGCATCATAGCTGTTATCTATTTCACTTTTCTGGTTTTTAACACTGGATAGTCGACCAATGCTATATTGCCCTTGATCATAGCTGTATTGAGTCACAGCTGTATTATTGCTGCTGACCTCTGTTATGCGATTCAACTGATCGTAGGCATAGCTTAATGTTGCGCCATTAGCATCTGTCTGTGTGTTTAATTGACCTTTGTCATTGTAGCTATAAACCGTCTTGCCTTTGTCTGGGCTATTGACCTCAGTTAATTGACCAAAGGCATTGTATTGATAATTGGTGATATTGCCATTGTAGTCACTAATAGACGTCACATTCCCCGATGGGTCATAGGTCATGTTAGAGACACTGGATAAGGCATTCTTGGTCTGTGCAACATTGTTTTGAATGTTATATTGGTTGCTACTTGCATCACCTTTGGCATTGGTGGTTTTGATTACATTGCCAGAAATATCATATTCAAAGCTTGTGCTATTGCCATTGGCATCAGTGATCGATTGCAACTGGTTTAATGAATTGTAAGTATAATTGATTTTAAATACGGTGATGCCACTGCTATCAACAATAACACGCTCAATCACGTTACCCATTGGGTCAATGGTTTGTTTTATCTGATCATTGTTAGCATTAATGACTTCTTTTAGGTCTTTCCAGTAGTTATAGACGTATTGTGTCTTAATGCCTTCTGCGGTAGTGGTTGACGCTAAATGATTATTACCATCATACGTAAATGTCGTTGTATTGCCGTTTGTTGATGATGTTAGCAATAACCCCATTGGATCATAGGTGTATTCTGTGGTCACACCGCTTTCATCTGTTTTAGATAATAAATCACCTAACTCATCATACTTGCCATAGGTTACTGCCTGCCCTAGCTGATTGCTTACCGTTGCAGGCATCTCTTGAGCATTGTAGCTGTACTTGATTAGGTGATCTTTATCGTTATATGGCGCTTGTGCGGTTAAAGGCTCCTCCCACTTATCATAAGTATATGTCCACGTCTGTGAATTAGTACCATCAGATGTTGTAACGGTTAGTGGCTGACTGTGTGCGTCATAGTTAAATGCAACAGACAAACCGTTGCTATACTGAATTGTTTTCGGTAATCGATCCTCTGTCCACGTATAGCTTGTTGTAAATGCCAAAGGTGTACCCGCATGCTCAGTCTTAGATAGCAAAAGTCCTTTGTCATCGTAGTTTGTTTCATAAGCTGACCCATTTGGGTACGTTACCTTTTTGGGCTGATTATGGTCATCATACTCATATTTTGTTTCTGCAATGACCTTGCCGTCTTGTGACTTTACCACCTCTGAAGTAATAAGCTTCTGACCATCGACTGGTGTGAAGCTGGTTGTTTCAGTGCTGCCTAAAGGCATCGTTACTGTAGTTGCTCCATCTTGATAATCAAATTTATACTGACCCGTCACATCATCCGCATGGCTAGCGGATATAGCCAAAGCCCCTGATAATAGTAGCCCTAATTTTTTTAGCATTACCTTTAATCCCCTATTTCTTATCTGTACATATTATTTGAAACTGCTTTACTATCTGAGTTATATTCCCACGTACTTATCATCTTGTTTACGCCATTTAGCATACTGGACAATACAGGTAAATCACTGCCGGAGGTGATGTAGTTATAAAGAACTTTTGTTCCGTTTGGATAGTCCACTTCTGTAATATCGCTTTGAAGAGCATTCTTAAAATGGTAGGTGATTGCGTGCCCGCCATTTAATGTCAAAGTCATTGCAGAGTAACCCGCACTCGGAGTAAGTGTTATAACATGACCAAAACCATCATCTATGGTCGAAACCCCGCTGCTCATATCTGCGGACAAACTTGTTACTGTGCCATTAGGGTGAGTAATTTTCTGAAGCATGCCAAAATAGTTATACTCCTCACTAGTGCCATCTGGCAATGTATATGTATATATTCTGTCGGCAACTTGGTCGCCACCCTTTACCACCAGCGTTGCGTGAAGTCCATTTTCTGGAACAATCTTGTCACCAACTTTTGCAAACTTATACTTGTCGCCATTATCCCGCACCACTGTTATTTTATCAGCGTCATTAACCTCTAATCTCCTTGTATAACTAAAATGCCAAAGGGAATCATCTCTTGAATAATATCGTTTAATATAAATCGGGTTTGCAGAGTTAACAGCTAAATCTGTAACTGACTCACGCACCGCTCCTGTGGTGACATCCACTGGATCAGCCGATATCTTGCAGCTTTCATTTTGATTATCTTCTGGGTTTACCTCAATACCTGTGGCTACTGCTATAAGTGAGGCGATTTTATTATAAATGCAATTACCTGAATCATTATTATCATCTGGCTTGTAGAGTCCATACTGATGCACAATGTATTTTATATAATCGCCAAAATGATCACTTTCTGGTGGTGTACAGTCTAGCTCTTCATATTTATAAACTTCGTCAGTTGTTGATGCAGTTGTTTCTTTCTGTGTTACTTGATCTATATAGCTATACTCAACATTATATGTTCTGTAGTAAATATAGTCATATTTACTATCAGGATCATTGTTATCTTCGTTCTGAATCATCTGGTATTGGTCATACTTCCAATCTTTAGTTGAAGATATATTGGTTATGTGACAATCTTTTTCTGCACATCTAAATATAGACTTGAGATAATCATCAGGTGAAGAATATAAACCTTTGTGTTGTAAATGTGATGGCTTATATCCACTACCATAAAGCTTATCCACTCCTGTTTTCCCTTGAAAGCTGATTGCGCCATCTTTAATCCCATATTGTAAAAGCAAAGTACCAGAATACTTTTCTGAGCTTAGCAAGTCTAAGTGACTACTTAGATACCCAAAGCTATGCAAGTATTTCTCTAGATCAGCTTGACTACTAAAGCTTTTAAGTTGTGTTGGATCAGGCTGACCAAAACTGGTTTGATAGACATATTTGTCATTACTCGCATTAGTAATACCAAAAGTAACTAATGACGCAAAAATAACAGATTGAAATTTCTTCAAAAACGCACTCCCTATAGATTTAATCCTGTTTCAGAACGGGCGACATTATAGCAGTTACTATCGATGGTTAAAGCGAAAGTGGTATAAAAACACCTTATCTTTGCATCTTATTTGTTATGGCATGTGCCTCATCATTGTGTGACCATGTTGAGAATATTTGATAGTTATTACTCAATGCACTAGTCAATAAGAATGGATGCTTTTTATCTTCATACTGATAGACAATATATTTACCATTTGGCAGGTCTATTCTATCGCACAAAAAATACAGCATATTCTGATAATGGCATTGATACGTCAACTTAGCATCAGCGCCTAGACTATAAGTAATTTTAAGTTTTAGCCCTGAGCTATCAGGTTCATATTGCATCTCATAATTAACACCGATTCCATGACCAAAGTCATCAGAAATAGCACTTAAACCTCCACCTGAACCATGATACTCGTAATAATGCGATAATCCCTTTGGGTTTTTAACTTGCACAAGATTGTCGTTTTCAAAAATATACTGATAACCGTTTGATTTAGTGTAGACATAGTTACCGTTCTCTAAACGTAAAGCTCCTCCACTACCTATAGGTTCCCATACGTTATTATTCTTTTTAAACTCAGTACTGTAGCCATCATCATTTGTTACAACAGCGCTATCACCGCTCACCTTAAGCTGAATATTATCAATAGTATTCCAGTTTGCTTCAATTGCGTGTGAATTATAGATTAAGCCTAACTCTAAAGGGTATACCCAATGAATTGTTTGATACACTTTACGCTCATAAACATTGCCTGTGATATTGTTTACAGGATCGCCATAGGCGGCGTTACACGATGCACCCAAATCACTATCTTTGTCTATTGGTATTGGCGCATAGTAAACACTCGCATGAAGATTTTCACTAGGAATACATTTATTCCCAACTGCTGGGATAATGTACTCAGATATGTCTTTATCTCCATAGGGTGAGGTACATTTATATGGGATGTTTTTTGTTACTGTCCAGCTTTCAGGTTGAGTCCATGATTTACCAGCAGCAGTGTAGTGAATGAGAAAATTCATAGATTTTGACCATGTGAAAAATATCCACCCACTATAACTTGAGTTTGCCTTACGAACATACTCTGTCGAGCTTTCATAGCTTATGTTTTTGCCTTTGCTTGCCGCATAGTTAATATAAGCGTCAATCATATCTTCTTCTGATTTATAATAATTACCCGTATGTGAATCAACTGGTAATCCAGTGTATGAGGTATACTCAGAATGCTCCTCTGGGTCAAAGCTTATAGCGCTTTGCATAGCAGTGTAATCATATCTATCGTATTTGGTTTCATTATCAATAACTTTTTGGGTTAGCTTAAATATCGCAGCCTGATAACCTAAGCCATGCAAATAAGCCTGAGCCTCTTCAAGTGTTGTAAATGTCTTGAGATTAGCAGATTTATATCCAGAGATATGACCTGTTCTTGGAAAAAATGTTTGATATACATAGCCACTTTCGTCTCCGTTATTTTTGCCAATTGCAAATGGCGCAAACCCAGATAAGCACAGGGATAAAATAAGTATTTTATACTTGACCACGTGTTTGACTTAACCTTAACTCTAAACTGATTGAAATCTTGATGGATAAAAAATGCTAGTATCCCCACTCAAAGTTAATGCGTTGCCCATGTACTCCAGATCACCATGCAAATTTATTTTCATACCTGACATTGCATTATATTTTGGGTTTGTTATTTCTGTTGCATAAATATTGTAATGATCGTCACACGGCATCTGGAAATTAAGCATAACACTACTAGTTGCTTTCATCACAGTACCTGTATAATTTTTATTACCATCTTGATCAACAACATTGAAAACAATTCTATCTGCATTCATAAATGCATTGTTTTCTAGGTACACATAAAGTGTGCAAGTAGATGTATTTGCCGATGCTATACCAGAAAATGTCACCGCTGCTATAGTTAAAGCTGAAATTAAAACTTTCTTCATAAAAATCTCCCTATCAATAGTTCAACGCGAGATTCTATACAAACCAAAGACTGTTAACAATCGCATCATAATATATTTGGTTTAATTTTATGAGTAGCATACAATTGGCAGTTAATCATCGCAATCTACACCAAAGATAATGAGCAAAGCACAATCTCCCAAAGTATTCTTCATTTATCTCATCCTCTACACCATTATTGGCGCACTAGCCGCATGGATCCCATTTATGGGCTTTGGTGTGATGCTTGGCGGCATATCTGTTCTTATAACTGCCGCTGCAATGGCAGTCTTGCGTACAATTGACTTTGTCAAAGATGGCAATCAATCAATTGGCATTAAAAAGTTTCTTATCGCAATAGCCATTCTTTTCATTGTTGACTGCCTATTCACCATAATTGCAATGTATTGGGTGTAGTGGTTATGAAAAAAGTCCCCCTCTCCGACCTCGAACTAGAATTCATCGCCAACGCAGCTTTGGCTTTTGACGGCATGATCGCTGACGAGCAAGCTGACTTGTCGCATATAGCCGAAATTGCTAGATTGCTTGTTGGCTTATATGGCAAAGGTGCTGATTTGTCGGAGGATGAGAAAAGGGTGTTGCGGGCAGGGTATAGGATTTTGGCATAGAACCTCACTCTCATAATAACCTTGTTTTAAAATATATCGATATACATCTCAGGATAAATATATATTTCGCTTTACATATCGATATATATCGACCTAATTATCTAGGTTAAATAAAAAAGGATAATTAGTCATGATTGTAGTAATAGGAAATACAAAAGGTGGGGTTGGCAAGTCAACAATTGCTTGCAATATTGCAACCTATTTAGCTACTCAAAAAAAAGATGTTTGCTTGGTTGATGTCGATAAACAAAAAACATCAACAGCATTTATCAATTCACGAGATAAGACTTTACCTAGAATAACCTGCGTACAGTTAAAAGGTGATGTATTAGACTCTCTTAGTGACTTAGCTAAAAAATATGACGAGATAATAGTAGATGCAGGAGGATATGACTCGGTAGAATTGAGAACTGCTATACTTGCTGCAAACAAACTCATCGTTCCAATAAAGGCTAGTCAAATTGATTTATGGGCAGCAGAGGATGATGGCGGAATAAATGATATCGCAGGAAAAGCAAAGGCGTTTAACAGGGGGTTGGAAATAAAGTCATTATTATCAATGACACCAACACACGCTATGATCACAGAAAAAGACGATGCAAAAGGTATGCTTGAAGATTTTAATAATATTAATGATATCCTTAAAACATCAATTAGTGAACGTAAAGTATATAGAGATGCTTTTACTGAGGGACGCGGTGTAATTGAGATGAATAATGATAAAGCAATCATAGAAATATCTCACCTTTGCAAGGAGATATACAATGGCATTTAAAAAACTAGACAAGAAAAATAAAGAACTAGAAGCTTTCAAAAATGAGCCTATTGTAACTAATAACGATATATATATCGATATACATAGCGATTTACAAATCAATAGCGAAATGCCGTGGCTACAATATAATAAAAATGCAGTTAAACCAAAAAAACAATTTATTCTAAAGTTAAATGACTATTACCATTCGGCTCTTACTCATTTTTCAAACCCAGAAGAGGGAGTGTCCATGCAAAAAATTGTAAATGACATTTTAATCCCCGCCTTAGACGAGATGATCAAGCTAGAAGAAAGCAAAAAATAATAATATATATGTATCGATATATGTATCGATATATACTGATGTTTTATACCCTAACAGCCACCCACCTTTCCACCGCCAACCTAACTTCTCGACCATATCCTTTAGCATCAATCAACTCACTAATCCAATCATCAACGGCAGCGTAGACTTCCTCTGTACCTTTCACCGCAGCCAAGTTTGGCTTGTCTACTTTGACAGCGCAGCGTTCGATGTATTTGTTGGTGTCGTCTGGCTTGGTAAACTCACAGCGTAAATGGCATTCCCAAGCTTTTATGGTGCCAGATTTTTTGCGTTTTTTTGATGATGATTTTATCGACATTCTTTATTGTGGGAGGTTTTTCTTGATGAAGTTATAGCAATATATATTTGAGTTCATTTCCAAAGTAAATGTATTCTTAGCATGAGATGCTTTTGATAAATAATAATTTGTTTTTTTATTAACTCTAAAATTAAAGTCAATATTTCTTATCCCATCATAATCATATTGAAATTGCTGACACTCATTTTTGCTATTAATTAAATAAGCAATCCATTCGTGATGGTCAATGGGTTTTTCTCTTTTTAAAATAGAAAATCCATCTCTAAACGTCATATATAAAAAACCGTTATTAGATATCGTTGAAATTGGCTTAACATGATCAATGGTAAACTTTACATCGCCATTTACTGCACCTATCAAAAAGCATGATATCGCTGCTGCTTTATATAAACCAGTCATTCAAATACCTTAAGTTCCACATCGGGTAAGGATGGTTGTTGTAAGTTAAATCCTGATATGGTCTTAATTGACCATTAACAGTTAAGCCTGTGCTATTACTTTGAAGCACTGCTTGAAAGCCTATACTTCTTCCAGAACATTTATTAACAAAATGCCACAAATTGCCCGCACCAATATATGCACCAGCACAACCTACTGCATTAGGGTCTGTTGAGTTTACAGAGTAAACTTTATATTTGCTATAGATTAATGATAGCTCATCTTTTGTTAGCGTTGTTTGGCTTGATAGGTTAATGTCCTTTGCGCATGTAAAAGACACGGATAAAAGAAAAACACTAGATAAGGTCAGTGTT
The DNA here is from genome assembly GCA_027621155.1 of Pseudomonadota bacterium. Taxonomy (GTDB): domain Bacteria; phylum Pseudomonadota; class Gammaproteobacteria; order Francisellales; family Francisellaceae; genus Caedibacter. Next base: position 8,810 of record JAQCCA010000049.1, read on the forward strand.
TTTTTAATAACTTTAGTCATAAGTAACATCCTTTGTTAATTGAGACTTAATTATTTTATTACACCTCTATTTGCAGAGTAAATAGTATCATTTAAATTGTTTCCTATCTTCTTCAAAAACCGCCACAGCGTCATCTTTGCTGAATTTCTTGGTCATTGCTTTGTCTTTGTCGAGTAGCAGAACCACATTACTGCAGTTCCGCCCTCTAAGAACCCAGCGGGCGAGTTTCCCCGCACTAGGCTCAAGCCTCTCAAAGGCATTAAATGTTACCCAGCCACCTACAACAATATTCACATTACAGCAGTAGGATAGTCAAACCAAATGTTTCGCCCACTTTTATTACCCTTTCTTTGCTCAAAATAATCTTTGAACTTTGGATCATAAAGCCTTGCTTCACTTTTGATTTTGACATGACGACGAATGGGGATATTTGCCATATTCTTTCGTATAAGTTTTACCTTATCTCCAGATTTTAGCGTTATTTCTCCCTTGAAATCCCATCGCGGTGTATGAAGGTCATGATACTTGCGTACAATCCACTTCATACCTTTATTGGGATGCCTTCTTTTCTCCCATATAAGCAAGGATTTAAATATGCAATAGTCTATATATGCAAAGGTCTTTTGAGAAACAACATGGCGATAATAATTTCCCCAACCTATAATTTTAGGATTAAGGTGGCGTATCAAATCACCAGCAGAGATTGTTTTATTTCTATTTATAACTTCTTTTATGTTCTTAATAAATGAAAGCACATTAGATTTGGCTGGCTTTATTAGCAGCTTACCTTTGTATTTCCTTATATTAAAACCCAGAAAGTTAAATCCAGCTGAAATATGGGTAATCATAGTTTTCTCTTGTGAAAGCTCTAAATTTCGAGTTTTCAAGAAGTTCTCTATCGCAGGTTTAACCTTAGATTCCAAAACCTCTTTAGAGTCACCTGTGATAATAAAATCATCTGCATATATAATGACATTAATCTTTGAGTTATTAGGAGCTGACTTCTTTGCTGCATCCTCTAATCCCCTTAAAGTTAAAAGCATTAAAGTAGGCGAGATAATTCCACCTTGCGGTGTACCTTCTTCAGTATGAAAGAATAAACCTTTATCTATATAGCCACAAGACAACCACTTTTCTAATACTTGCTTGTCCATTGGCACATTGTCAATAAGCCATTGTTTCCCAATTTTATCAAAGCAAGCCTTGATATCCCCCTCAAGTATCCATTGAGCTGACTTTTTCCTGCACAAGCAGGTAAAGCATTGCTCAATAGCATCAGCAGCTGATCTCATTGGTCTAAAACCGTAGGTATTCTTATCTGCAATAGTCTCTGATACAGGTTCTAAGGCTAACAAATGTAAAGCCTGTTGTGCCCGATCAATCATGCAAGGAATACCTAAAGGACGCTTACCATTCTTTTTAGGGATATATATTCTTCTCAACGGTTTTGGTTGATAACCTCGCCGTTTAAGTCGAATAATTGCGTTTGTCTTTTGCCTATCTGTTCTCCATAACTCCTTATCAATTCCAGCTGTTCTACTGCCTTTGTTGCTTAAAACTCTTTTTACTGCGAGTAATTTGGCATAAAAAGAGTGAGTCAGAATCCACTGCAAGGATTTAACCTTGCCGTACCTTCTTTCTCTAGTGGCTTTTGCAATACGCATTTGAAGCCTGTTTACATGTTTCTCAATGATTTTCCAATCAATTAAATCCCATGCTAAGGATGCACCAGTTAAATCGATTTTAGCTGTCATTTGCTTTTCCTTATTATTCAGGTTCTACAAACTCTCTTGCAACGAGAGACCTGCTGGACGTGGGCGCACTTTCGTGTTGAGTGACATTTAAACTCATATCCTAACCGTTACAGTTAGGCATTCGCTTTTTCCAGCATCCTACTTCCGCACAGTTATCATGCTACTTTACAGTAACACTTCCCGTAGGGAACTATACGGAGTTACCCTGTTTCGTAATTATGACAAATAATAGCTTAGGTTCTGTCTTTCCACCGGTGGTACTAAACCCATGATGCCTGAGCATACAACAAACATACTAACCACGCACCTTTTGGTTCAAGCCTATCAGCATCTTTGGCTTGTTACAGAGATTACGGTGTTTATCAACAGTTCACATAAGTTAACCATACTATCAACCCTAGCTCCCTACCGCTTTAATGCTAGCAGAGTTGAGATCGCCTCGCGGTTTTCTCTTCCAATACATTGCGGGCTACATTGTCCTTGAAGCTTCACACCCACAAATTACTTCATGCGCATGTCCAAGTAGGGTACTGATGATGGGACATCAGGTTGAGTCGCACTCGCTCCACAATCATAATTACGACTTTCAGGTCGCACGTAAGCATCTCTCACGTAGCCTAAGTTCTTAGCATAATCATCCTCAGACTCAACCACCCAAGAAACCAAGTCCTCCCGCATAAATATGGAGCCTTTGATTTTGACAGCTTCACTTGGTATCGTGTACGGCTTCTTGAGGTAAAAGGTTCCAGTATAACGATAACCAATAGGCAGTTTGTCTCGCTCGTCTTTAAGCTTATCCATTATGCCTTTTACATAAGCAACAGTTTTGTCGTACTCACTTTCAGAGGATGCGCCAATGAAAGCGTCTTTTTTGTATTTGAATAGCCACAAGATACGGTCTAATGTTTCAATGTCGTTTTTGATGTTTTTGCGTTGGGCGGTCATTAAGTCACCATATCGTTAATTATTAATTCCAGTACATGTCATTATTCAAAACTTCTTCTACAGCATCATCTATACTCATGCTTTCGTTTATTGT
>JAQCCA010000050.1 GCA_027621155.1 Pseudomonadota bacterium
AAACATTAAATCGAGAAAAATTGCCAAAAATTACGATTTATCAAAATCTAACCTGCTGGGTAGTTACCTGAATATTGAATATGCCATCACCCTTTTCAGGGTTCACTTTTTCACTTTTTTATTTTTTTGCGCTTATGTCTATCCGGGCTATCGGGTGATTGACTGCTTTCCGGCACAGCTTCCATAGCAGACGACAATGTTTTAAGCTCACCACATAAAACTTTATACTCGTCATTTTGCCGCTTAAGCAGCAAGTTTTCTTGATAAAGCTTGAGCCAGCTTTGCGCCACAGAAGGAACATAGGGCTTTTTACGCCAACCTAACACGGTGTCATAGCTATACCCCGTCACCTGACAAAAGTCTTTGATCGATCGTATGTTTTGGATTTTATCCTTCGCAAGGACCTGAATAACGCGGGTAAATTCACTGTAAGATAGACTCATTTAAAAATAAAATATAAATTTTAATGTCTATATGATTGTGTTTTTGTTTATATATGTCAATATATTGTTGATAAATGTCTATTTGCCATTTATAATAGTGGTTTAAATGAGATAAATACCGACAAGCAGTCTATAAAACAGGAGTATCCAATGAAAAAGTATCAGGTATCGATTGAAAATGCACAAAATCATCACGCGTTAAATACATTTACACGGTCTTTTGATGACGCAGCACAAGCAGAATACTATTTTGTGGAATTATTAGAGTATGAGTTTTTTGAAGGTTTGGATGTTGATGTTAAACTTAAAAATACTGAAACCAACACAACACTAAAGCACACCAATCTACGTACAGTTCTCGCATCATAGAATGTAGTGTAGAATGCACGACAATAAGAAATATCAAATAATATAATTCCTCATCTTCCTTATTATACGTCTAATCATTCACCAATATCATAACCTTCATCATGAGATTGTGATTGACCTTTGCCTTTAGATAATTGTGTCTGTACTTTATCTCTGTGATGTCTAGCATAAATATCTATCATCGTTGCCACACTGGACAATGCCATTGGACTGCCTGTTTTGGTAATAACAGCTTCAATTTTATCATCAGTCAAATTAAAGTCTGTACGCTCGCCAAGGTAATCAAGCTCATATTTAACCAATGCCTGTATATCTGACTTATGTGCCTGTAGAGTTTCATCTGAATACTCTCGCAACCAATCATTGATGTACTCATCACCATCGATAAACTCGTCACGATTTGCCATATAGCGCTTGGCATACATAGACATCGCGTCTTTGGTTTCTTGCGAAATGCCAGGCGCAGATTGACTTAAGTGCAATTGTGTTCGATCAACACGGTTATGCAGTCGATCTAATCCCATTTGCTCAGAAATATCGTCAACATGCTGATGCACCAGGACATCATTCCAATCAGTCTTTTTAAAGCCTTCAATATTTTGTGGCAAGATAACTTGCGCATCGATGCCCTGCGCTTTTAATGAAGCTTGCGCCTCATACGTCAAAGCACAAGATTGTGAATCAACATCATCATTATCTCCTGCAATAATCACCTCACTGGGGTTAAAGCGCTCAATCATCTCTTTCATTTTGCCAATATTAGCTGCCGAACCACACGCCGTTAAAACGGTGGCTTTTGGATCTGCCATCGCAATGGATGCGGCAGTTTCTGGTCCCTCTGCAATATATAGCCGCCCTTTTTGCTCTTTTCCATTCTCAGCACCAATGTTCACAAAGCCTGCTGAGCCATGAATAACACCTAACGTCAATTTAGGATTATCCATAAAGTCTGGTTTATCCGCCGTTTTCGGGTCTAAATAAATACGCTGCACACCCGTCAATCCCTCTTTGCCATAAACAGGAACCACAAGCATGGGTAGTTTATTAGTAACCATTTGCCCATCTTTTTCATAGGTCCACGCACCCTTATCTAAGAAACGCATTTGCATGGTATGTATTGGATGAATCGCACGATGTTCTTTTAAGTAACGCTCTGCTAACGTGCCTTTTAATGGCACAGTTGCAGACCATAGCTGTTGTGCTTTGGCAATTTCAGCAGCACGTGTTTTTGCGGCTTCTGCTTCACGTTGCTCGGCAACTTTTTGTGGATCGTAAATTTCAGTAGTTTTAATCTCCTCAACTTTAAGTCCCGCAAAAATAGCCGCCATTTCAAAGTGACTCATGCCCGTTTTTTGTTGCGGGAAGTTTTCTCTGAAAGCATCTGCTGGTTGGCGATACTTGTCTTTGACAGGATCATACCATTGACCTTTTTTCTCCCCACTTAACATCACCATGCGATCATGTTCATATAACACATAATCCTGTGTTGCTTTCATTGGCTGACCAAAGGCATAATCATAAACATCTAGACGGGCATAAATGGCATTGTTAATGGCATTCACATCAAAACGCATCACCTCTCTTGGCTGCAATGGCACAGTAGAAAGGTTAGAAGAAGCAGTATTTGTAGCTGTAATTTCATTCGCTGCATGAGTTGCTTTAATATGTTTAAGAACTGGAACACGCTCACTATACGCTTGCACCTGGCTCCATTTGACCTCCTCAAATTGCAACATCGACTCATAACGTGATGGCCACTTGCTAAATTGCACAGCTAAGCTGTGGCGCGTTTGCAGAAGCTTATCATGATAAGCACCTGGACTTTTCACATAACGCAAACGACGATCAGCATCAACATAGCGCAAAACCTCATCGTATAACGGTCGCTGATCAGCGCCTAAAGATTGCTTAAATTCGATTTCGCGCGCGCGTATCGCATCAATATAGTAGCCTTTCTGATAATCAGCAGCATGTGCTTTGAAGGCTTTATAGACCTGTCCTTTGCCATAATCTAATGACAAATCAAGTGCCAACATTTGCGCTAAGATCTGGTTATCCTGGTCTTTAACTTTGCGGTATTCACCAACATCAATCACTAACTGATGGCTATGTGCTGCCTTATTGAGCTTGAGCACATCGATACGCTTAAAGGAGTTTTTCAATAACTCATCTTTAATTTGACCGCTACTAACGTAAGCTTTGTGCGCTTTTTCATTTTTAATATCTGTCAAACGGCTGGCTTTAGCTCCTAGCTCAGCAATATCAATAGTTGGGTTTTCAAGTCGTCTCACTTGACGAATTTGCGCCCATGCCTGCTTAGTTTTTTCCATTGCAATATCGTAATCAGCCAACGCTTGATAAACAGATGCTTTTTGTGGGTCATTAATTACTTTAAGACCTTCAGCATATTGATGTTCAAGCGCCTGTATTGAAATGGTTTTAATATCACAATCTTCACGCCCTTTCAGATAGAACATATGCTTACCAAGATTTTGCATAATCTCATAAGCAATGGCTTTGTCTTTCATGCCTGACGCTAGATATTTATCAATACGATCTTTAGCAGCAAGACGGGCTTCATGTAGCCCAACATGATAAATGAAGCGTTTGCCATAAAAATGTGGGAACTTATCACGCAAATGCTTCTGACTTTCTTCATCAGTTGCTAAAAGTTCAGGATTTTTTTGCGCAAGCTTGTAAGCCATTTCATTACGCACGGCAATCGTGTAATAGTAATTCTCTTTAAAGCTTGCAATCTCTGCGTTAAGTGAAGCCTCTTTAATAGAGACACTGCCATCATGCCCCGCTGCTACTTTATTTGCATTATTTACTTTATCCGTGCTGCCCGATTTTTTAAGCTCAACCAACTGCGCGTCAAGCACCTTTAATTCCTTGGTCATATCAGAGACTGTGCGACAAATATCACTGTGCCCAGTAATCGCGTCAAAGGTTGCCTGATCAGCAGCACTTAAATCAGCACGTACCTGGCGCAATTTCTCAGGCAGTGCAACCTTGTACAGCGGCAACCACAATAAGCCCGACTCACGCGCAAGACCATAGTAGCCTTTACTATCTTGCGTAAACTGATAAGCCAGTTTTTCTAACTGTGCCTGCGGTGTTTTAGGATCTAAATAGGCTTCGATCTCTAAACGCTTAGTCTCTCGGGCATGCGCTTTCTCAATACGCTCAATCGTTGTTTTTAAACGTGATTCATCTTTAATCTGATGCGTAAGAATAGATCGATAATCCACACCCTGCTCAACAAGCGCATAAGCAGTTCGATCGGCTTTCCTGGCAAATTGTGCTGAGGTCTTAGCATAAGTCTGTAAATGCTGTGGTCTAAACACAGGCTATGTGGAAGAAGTGACATTTTTGCATGATGACTTAAAAGCAATCTAACTTTGGCTATTTTCATGAGTTCATTTTAACGACCGTTAATATTAACCAACTTTTCGGGTACCTATTTCCATCAAATTACCGTGATTTTTTTGTCAACTATTGTTGTCCACTTTTCCAAAGTCTAATAAAGCCAAAAATACTAAGCTAAACCTAACTAAAATCTCTGTATATATTCTGATCTTGCATTTTTGTCACTTCTTCCACATAGCCCGTATGATGCCCGAAGTTCAGCATCGCACGAATGACAGTATTTCATTGCAGGCAGAGTTTGCTTTGAAAGCAAGCTTAATGGCAATCAAAAAAGCTAAGATTGATCCTCAAGATATAGATGCAATTATCGTTTCATGTTCAAATTTCCAACGAGCGTATCCTAGCATTGCAGCAGAATTGCAAGCGGCATTAGGTATTGAAAAAGCATATGCTTTTGACATGAACTCAGGCTGTGCGTCTGCCGTTTTTGGTATTGGAATGGCAAATGCTTTGATTATGTCAGGAATGGCAGATAGAGTGCTAGTAGCAACCCCTGAGTTATATAGTTTTCATGTCAATTTTAAAGATAGAAAGAGTCATTTTATTTTTGGTGACGGTAGCTCAGCTGTAGTGATTGAACGCAAAACGACGCAAGCCAAACAAGCACTTCGTATTGATAGTGTTAAACTTGCATCTAGTTTCTCAAATAATATACGCAATAACTTTGGCTTCATTAATTTTGCTGAAGATCAAGCTTTCAATGGTGACGACAAGAAATTTATGCAAAATGGCAGGCAGGTTCGGGAAGAAGTTGTTCCTATGGTGATTCATCACCTTAATAAACATATCCCAACTTGGTAAATGAAAATTCTAAAACCCAGATGTGGCAAGGCTTTAAGGCAGGTGAAATCCGTTTATGTGGCACATAAATTGGCGCTTGGTGGCAAAGCAATTGTCAAATCGGTGAAACAGGGTTGTAATGCCATGATGTTGTCATTGCAAGAGGCATATGATGGTGACAGTAAAAATCATGCCTTATTGGTATGTGCTGATCGTTTCAATACCACATCATTTAGTCGATGGAGTTCTGATTATAATATCGTTTATGGTGATGCCGCTTGTGCAATAGAAATTGGAGATGGTGCGGGACAGTTTAGCATTGAGTATATGGACACGCTTTCAATTTGGGATATGGAGGAGTTGCATAGTAACTTGAGCTTTCAACCATTAGATCAGTGTAATCAATTTGATGTTAAAGTCTGTAAAAAAAAGTATTTGCTTAAGTGTGGCAAAGAGGCGCTTACTCGCAACATTCGCAGCAGTATTACGTTGTTGTACCATCAAATGGTACGGAAGATGAGTATCTCTATCACTGATATTAATTATTTTATTCTGCCCAACCTTGGTGCTGAATTTATGAACAATAGTTATTTTCAGTCTTTGGAAATACCTGTTGAAAAGTCCTCATATACGTGGGGACGAGGAGTTGGGCATCTTGGTGGTGGAGATGCCTTTATTGCGCTTGATGTGGCAAATAAATCAGGGAAATTTAAAGAGGGAGATCGTGTTCTGTTAATGGGGGCAGGGGCTGGGTTTTCTTGGACTTTGCTGTTATTGCGGAAAACAAACCACGTAAGGCATTAATCGAAACTTATAAACCAAATCAGGAAATCAGATGAAAGAAAAGAAAATATTGGTATTAGGCGGAACGGGGAAAATAGGTTCCACTTTAATAACCAACCTATCGAAAGCAACTCATTGCAGCATAAAGATCTTTTCAAGGCATAAGCCTCAGGATATGTCAAATAATATACTGTGGATTGAGGGTGACATGCTGGATTATGATGAGCTTGTTAATGTGATGTGTGGCGTTGATTATGTTTTTTTAAATTCGCCACCTGCGCCAAACTTATGCGCATTGCAAGTTAATGCCATTAATGCTGCTGTAGAGTGTAAAGTTAAGCATATTGTACGAATTTCTGCGATGGGCAGCTCGTTAGTAGATAGAAATAGTTTATCGTGCAGCTCAATTGCAACATGGCATGCGATAATTGATAAGTATCTAATTGACTCTGGTGTGAATTATACGATTCTGAAGCCGAATTATTTTATGCAGAATCTAGTGACGTTTAAGGATGATATTATCAAAAGTAATGCGTTTCAAACTTGTTTAGAAAAACCAGGAAAAATTAGCATGATTCATGCGGATGACATTGCAGAAGCTGCTTGTGCTTGTTTATTAAGTCCTGAAAAACATGTAAATAAATCATATGATTTAACAGGTCTGAAGTCATGTGATTTCAACGATATAGCCAATTTTTCTAGCAAGCTACTGAGTAAGGATATTACGCATGTAAGCATTCCTAAAGAAGACTTTATATCAAAAAAGCGAGAGCAAGGGTATCCTGATTGGTTTGTAAATGACGTTGGTATGTTTTTTTCCTCTTATTCAAAATCAATGGGAGAATCAATGAATCGAAACGTAGAGTTAATTACAGGTAGAAAATCAAAGTCATTAGAGAGTTATTTAAAAGAATTATTAGAAGGAGCAAATTAAAATGAGCAAATATGTTAATTTAGGGCAGTTAAAAACAGCAAGCTTGGGTTTTGGTGCAATGGGGTGTTCAGAATTCTATGGTGATATAGATACAATTGAGGCAATGAAAACGATAGAGCGCTATCTTGAGCTTGCGGGGAAATATGGGATGATCGATACGGCGGATGCGTATGGATTTGGCGAAAATGAACGATTAGTTGGCAATGTAATTAAAAATTATAAACGTGATGATATTGTTTTGGCAACTAAGTGTGGTGTCATAAGAGATAAAAATGATCTAACAAAAAGAGGTGTTGATACAAGTGGCTCATATATTAAGCAAGCTTGCTATAAGAGTCTCGAACGTTTGGGGGTGGATTATATTGATTTGTACTACCTGCATAGGCTGGATGAAGTCACGCCTATTGAAGAGAGTGTGGCAGCGCTTCGTGAATTGGCTAAAGAAGGGGTGATAAAACACATTGGTTTATCTGAGGCTAATGTGATAACGATTGAAAGAGCCTATCAATTCCTACAAAAAAGTAATGACCAATATTTATTAGCAGCAATTCAAACAGAATACTCTTTATGGAGCAGAGGTATCGAAGATGATGGTGTGCTTGCGTTGTGCAAAAATCTTAATATTGGGCTTGTAGCCTATAGCCCGTTAGGTAGAGGGTTTTTAACAGGAAAAATTCATTCAAACGATGACCTTGATGCGGGAGATTTTAGGAAGGATTTACCTAGATTTTCACCTCAAAACCTTGAAAAAAATAAAGCGATTCTTGAGAAAATGACTGCTGTTGCAAGTAGGTTGAAATGTACACTACCACAGCTTGCGTTAGCTTGGTTATTGAAGCAATCAAATGTAGTACCGATTCCGGGGACTAAGCATGAGAAATATCTGTTGGAAAATATGCAGGCAATGGATATAGCACTTTTCGGTGAAGATTTGCTCGCTTTAAATAATTTACCACAAGCTTATGGTTATCGTTATCCAGAGGCAGCAATGAAACGCTTTGCTTATACCGAATAACGCTAGAGCATTTTATGCAACAAAACCAACAAAAAATTTTAGCTATGATTCTAATGGTGGTACCATTGGGTGGAATCGGTATTGATCTGTATGCTGCAGCATTGCCACAGTTTGCTGATGACTTGGGGTTAAATGCCGCTGCAGTTAAAATGACCTTAAGTATTTTCCTATTAGGACTATGCGTGGGAATGTTTATTTTTGGTATTCTATCTGATCATTATGGACGTAAGCCTTTTCAGATTCTCAACGCCGTACTATTTACTGTTTCAAGTTTACTTGTTCCAGTGAGTCATAACTTTTACTGGGTGCTTTGTTTGCGCTTTATACAGGGTATGTCGGCAGGAGGAATGCAGAGTGTTGCCAGAAGTATGATTTCAGATGTATTCGCTCGTGAGCAAATTACCAAAATATCACTTTATGTAACAAGTGTATGGGGTTTGGGACCGGTGGTTGCGCCTGCGATTGGTGGTTACCTTACTTATTATTTTGGCTGGCAATCATGCTTTTATTTCTTTGTAACTTATGGTCTGATTGTTAGTGTTGCACATCTGCTTTGTTTACATGAAACACATCATCAGCGTCGAGCCTTAAAAGTAAAATCATTGGCAATTAATGGCTTAGGCATTATCAAAAGCACAGACTTCACTATTCCTGTATTAAGCATGGGAGTGGCTTATAGCACTCTTGTATTATATGGGCTGGTTGGCCCTTATTTTTTGCAAAAATCATTACATCTATCAGTGGTGACTTATGGAAATATAGGATTTATTCTCGGTTTTGCTTATCTAGCTGGAACCATGAGTTGTCGGTTTTTGTGTCATAAGTATTGTGATGAAAAACTACTCAAATTTGCTGTTTTTGGTATGATCTTGATAAGTTTGATTCTTGTTGGATTAGAGCAGTTATCTCATGGCTGCTGTTATTTGTGGGTAATTAACATATTTGTCAGTTGCTATGCTATGGGATTTGTTTATCCAGTGTATATGGCAAGATCAATAAAAGCATTTAGTCGACAGGCTGGATTAGCTAGTGCCTTAGTGGTTTCAGGAGTGCTATTAAGCGCAAGTTTATTTAGCTTTGTATTTGGTTTTATACATATTAATACAAGCCTTGGAATGATGTTGAGTTATTTTGCGCTAAGTATATTTATTACGTTGCTATATTTAACAAAACTCTATTTAGATCAAAAAAATACGAATCATCATGTAATAATAGGTTGGGATAATGACTAAAGCTGCTTTTTTTGATGTAGATGAAACACTTATACAATATAAAAGTATGTTTGCATTTCTTGATTTTTTTCTTGAAACAACAGGGTTAAAATTACAGGGTGATGACTATGCAGGTATCATGTCAAAGATTCATCAAAAAGTAGAACAAGGTGCTACAAGAGCAGAAATAAACGCTTATTATTACCAATGGTATAAAGATATTTCTCAGAAACAAGTACAGCACTATGCACAAAAGTTTTTTTCACAGCATAAAGCGACTATTTTTAAAAATTTAGTGCAAAAGTGTTTGCAAAATCACATTGAAAATAATGTCAAGGTAGTATTTGTATCAGGTGCAATGCCCGATATTTTATTGCCTATTGCAAATCACCTTCATGTCAATCAGTTCATATGTTCACTACCTAAAATACTCAATGGATGTTACACTGGGGAAATGATCCAGCAGGCTATAGGTCTTAATAAGGCTGAGCTTATACAAGTATATGCTTTAGAAAATAAAATTGATCTTAAGCAAAGTTATGCATATGGCGATCATATTTCAGACCAATATATGTTGGACTTGGTAGGAAATCCTTATGTAATTGATCCAGATGACGAGTTGTTAATATTGTCAAAGGAAAAAGGGTGGAAGTTAATTTATACGCAGTAGAGAGGAGTGATTTGAATTTCTAGTGTACTATTTACACCTGCAAACAAATAACACCGTTTCGCCCTGCCGCTTTCACTTGATAAAGCGCCTCATCGGCTTTATTTAAGGTGGTTTCAAAATTTGATATACCCCCTCAATTTGGGACAATGAGTCCACCAGAATGAGGAGTAAGAAATGGCAAAACCTCGCCACACACAAGAGTTTAAAAATGAATCAGTTAAATTAGCCCTCGAAAAAGATGCTAATCGTAAACAAATAGCGGATAATCTGGGCATAAACTACAAAACACTATGCAGCTGGATAGCACAGAGTATGTCTGACCAACCACCAGAAAAAATTGATTATAAAACATGTTATCAGCAACTGATTGCTGAAAATGCTCAATTAAAGCGCAAGTTGAAGCAAGCAGAAACAGAGCGTGAAATTTTAAAAAAGGCAGCAGCGTACTTTGCGAACCACAACACGTAAAGTACGCGTTTGTCTATCAGCATAGGTCACAGCTGCCTGTAACAACATTATGCAAAGTCACTGGTGTTAGCACATCAGCTTATTATCGCTGGTTAAAAACGCCTATTAGCAAAAGACAGGTCAATGATAATCAGCTAGACAAAGCGATCGTAGCTGTTTTTAATGAGCATAAGGCGAGATATGGTGCAACACGTGTCCATCGTACTTTACAAGATCAAGGTTGGAAGGTTACGGAGGAAAGGGTATCTAGGCGCATGAAATTGATGGGTCTTGTTTCTAAAGCGGCACGACGATATAAGGTGACAACGGATTCTGATCACAATAGACATGTTAGTGATAACCTGCTACAACAGGATTTTAATGCGAAAAAGCCTAATGAGAAATGGGTAACAGATATTAGTTATATTCCAACAGATGAAGGTTGGCTATATCTGTGTGTCGTAATAGACCTATATTCACGCGCAGTTATTGGTTGGGCAATGGATAAACGTATGAAGGCTAAGTTAGTATGTGTCGCGCTAGAGATGGCTCTGTTTCGAAGGCATTTTCCTACAGGCACTATTGTTCATTCAGATAAGGGAAGCCAATATTGTTCATCTGATTTTCAAAATTTGCTAAGCAAGCACGCATTAATTTCTAGTATGAGTGGCAAAGGTTGCTGCTATGATAACGCCGCTTGCGAAAGCTTTTTTGGTACTTTAAAAGTTGAGTTAGTGCATGATGAAAATTATAAAACAAGAGCTGATGCAAAAACCTCAATCTTTTCGTATATTGAAGCTTACTATAACACCAAAAGGAAACATTCAACGATAAATTACATGACACCAAAACAGTTTGAAGATAGTATGGAGTCCGAAAACCAAAAGTGTCCCAAATTGACGGGGTAGATCACTTTTTAGACTGATGATACGCGAGACAATTCAAACTCACTTTGAAAAACAAAAGTCACTTGCTCATCAAGGAATTAAGGTTTTGAGCCTTTTCTTCATCGATAAGGTTGCAAATTATCAGCCACAAGATGGCTTCATCCGTACAGTTTTTGAAGATGAGTTTGCAAGAGCTCAAAGAGAGTTTGCAAGTGATATGGATCTAATAGATAGCTTAGAGCATCTTCTCAAAGTTGATCAGAAGAAAGTTCATGAAGGTTATTTTGCAAAAACTCCAAAGACTAAGAAGAAAGAATCTGAAGCAGTCGATGATTTTTCAGAGATTAGCTCAAATGATAGAGCAAAAGCAGAGAAACAAGCCTATGAGCTTATCATGAAAGAGAAGGGTAGACTCTTAAATCTTGAAGAGCCAGTTTCATTCATCTTCGCACATTCAGCTCTTAAAGAAGGTTGGGACAATCCAAATGTATTTCAGATCTGTA
>JAQCCA010000051.1 GCA_027621155.1 Pseudomonadota bacterium
CTGAGATTATTGAGTATGATGCGGCTCTAGGTGTATTAAATCTTGATGAAACGAACACTTAGCTTAGATCACCTTTAAGGAGTTAAGCATAATTAAAAAACAACAGAAGGTGATTATTACCGGCATGGGTGTTAGTTGTTTGCGATCTTGAATAAGAACAATCACAAACCAGCTAACCATGCCCCAAACAATACCTTCTGATATTGATAAGGTCAATGGCATGAGAATAATTGTCATAAAAGCAGGAATTGCTTGCGTTAAATCATCCCAATGAATTTGCTTAACTGAACACAGCATAAAACTACCGACAATCACGAGTGCTGGTGCGACAACAAAAATCGGCACCATCATCACTAAAGGTGCTAAGAATAAGAAAGGCAAAAATAATAAGCCGACAACGACAGCGACTAATCCGGTGCGTCCACCAACAGAAATACCTGTGATTGATTCAACATAAACAGAGGTTGGTGAACTGCCAAAAAGACCAGAAGAGGCTGAAGCGAATGAATCCACAATCAGTGATTTTTTAATGCGAATTGGTTGACCATCTTTATCAAACCAGTTGGATGCTTGTGCCAAGCCGATTAACGTTCCCGTGCTGTCAAAAATATTAATAAACAAAAAGGTAAAAACCGCTGGAATAATGGCAATTTTAAAGCTACCCAACCAATCAATTGAGAAAAATAGTGAAAAATCAGGCAGTGAGAAGATATGATCAGGCGTGTGCATGATAATGTGATCACCAAAGAAGCGTCCAACAGGAAAAGAGATAACACATCCTAAAATAATCATCAGCAGAATAGCCGCTTTAAAACGGCATGCTAAGAAGATGATAAGCGCAAAAAAACAGATTAAGAAAATTAAGGTTTCAGCGGTTAATGGCGCGATTTCCAATAAACCTGATGGTGCTTGGTGGATAAAGCCTGCATTATAAAAACCAACCAAGGCAATAAATATGCCAATGCCTGCGCCAATGCCGTGCTTCACGCCATCAGGAATCCCTGCAAGAATTTTGGTGCGGATATTAAAAAGTGCCAAAAGGGCAAAGATAACCCCAGACCAGAACACAGCACCTAATGCCACTTGCCAAGGAATGCCCCATGCTTTAACAATGGTGTAGGTGAAAAATACGTTCATACCCATGGCAGGAGCTAGCGCGTAAGGGTTTCTCGCGTAAACGCCCATGGCAATAGAAGCAAAGGCTGAGATGATAACAGTACTTGTTACCAATGCATTCTCAGGCATGCCTGATTGAGAGAGAATCTTGGCATTAACAACGATAATATAAAGCATTGCTAAGAATGTCGTGACACCAGCGATAAGCTCAGTTCGCAGTGTGGTGTTATATTTAGTGAACTCAAAATAACGGCGTAAAAAATGTAAAAAATTCATAGTGGATTAAAGCTTGGTTCCCAAGCGCGCTATTGTAGCATGAAATAAAAAACATGCTATGACACGAATAGGTAAAAAAACTTTATTTTAGGCAGAACTTACTGTTGAGGGACAGGCAAAACTGGCTTATCATGCATGCGTATTTTGTCAAAACAAAACAGTAGGTTAAAAATGCACTACAACGAGAGAACGCAAGCGGTTATTCAGAAGTTAACAAGCATGTTCAATGAGAAATTTTCGTCGCAGGATGCCTCAATACTCGAATCCCTATTAAAAGCTTATGTACGCGTGATATCAGAAGATGAGCTTCATCAGCGTGAGCTATTAGATTTATATGGTTCGATTATTTCTTTTTGGAAATTTATCTACAAAAACCCCGAGGGAAAGGCACTGATTCGCGCATATAATCCGGTATATGAGCAAAATGGCTGGGTATCACGTCATACCGTTATCGAACTAAGCTGTCAGGATTCTCCTTTTATTGTTGATACGTTAATGATGTTGATGTCATCGATGGGGCTTGGTATTCATTTTATGATGAATATTGGTGGTATTGATTTAAAACGTGATGCTAAAGGCAATCTTATCTCATTAGCTGACCGCATGACAGATGATAAAAATGCTACGAGCAAGGATAAGACATGTTTAGTGATTATGGAGGTGGATCGCCAGACAGATGATAAAAATGCGCTTAAGGCGATCGAGCAAAAGATTGCTGAGAATTATAAAAAACTGCAGGCGGTTGTTCGTGACTTTGAGCCGATGAAGGCAGAGTTACAAACGATGATCAAGGAAGTGCATCAGCCTAAAGATAAAGTTGCACAAAATTATTATGAAGAAGCGATCGACTTCTTAGAGTTCTTAAAGAAAGATCATTTTATCTTTTTGGGTTATTGTGCATTTAATGCAACAACGGTAAAAGGCGAAAAGGCATTTGTTGCCGAGAAAGCTTCGGCACTAGGTTTATTCTCAGTCAATGATGATTACATTACCGCCTTAAATGATATCTATGAGAAGAATCTAAATATCAATAAAAATGTCGATGCCATTTTAACAGTTGCTAAATCCGATGAAATTTCTCCGATTCACCGTCCTGCGTATATGGATATTATCTCAGTGGCAATTTATAACAAAAAGGGTGAGATCACCGGTTATAAGCGTTTGCTTGGTTTGTATACATCAACAGCATACCACTCATCACCACAACATATTCCTTTTTTGCGTTTGCGTAAAGAAATGGTGTTAAATCAATCGGGTTTTATGAAGTTTGGTCATGCCTACAAGGCATTAAGTAACATTATTGATACCTACCCACGTGATGAGTTATTTTTAAGCTCAGATGAAGAGTTATTTAACACAGCACTTGGCATTTACCATATTCGTGAGCGTCAGGTTATGAAGTTGTTTGTGCGTAAAGATCAATTTAGCCGTTATTATTTCTGTATGATGTATATGCCTAGAGAGCGTTATAACTCAGAAGTCAGAGAGCGTGTTGAGCGCATATTATTAAAAACATTGAATGGTCAACGTATCACTTTCAAAACAAACTTCTTAGAAAGTGTGTTATGTCGCATTGATTTTACGGTTTATCTTGATGGCAATAAGCCGACAGATCATGTTGATTTAGAATTGTTGGAAGATAAAATCAAGAGTGTTGAGCGCCAGTGGAGCGATTATTTATTTGATGATTTAATTGAAGAATTTGGCGAGAACAAAGGTCGATCTTATGCTCAAGAATATGCGCATGCCTTTTCTTCTGCTTACAAAGATGACTATATCCCACGCAAAGCGGTTTCAGATATCGTGCATTTTGAACAGGCACGTAAAAATCGCCTATCAATGAGTTTATATCAGGTTTTGGAAGAATCTGGTGATCGTTTACACTTCAAATTATTCTTAAAAGATCAGGCAGTGCAGCTAAGTCAGGTGATGCCGATTTTAGAGAACTTTGGTTTATCCGTTGCTGAAGAGCGCCCTTATAAGGTTAAACCTAAATCAGGTGGCTTTGTCTGGTTATCCGATTTTGCCTTATTGACCAGTAAGCCTGTTGAAATTGCTGAAGTAACCGATAAGTTAAAAGAAGCATTTGCGGTTACGTGGGCAGGCGTTGCTGAGAATGATCGATTTAATTCACTCATCGTTTATGCGGGTCTTGATTGGCGTGAAGTGGCAATTGTGCGCGCTTATACGCGTTATATGACACAAATTGGTGTGCGCTTTAGCCAGCAGTATATCGAAGATACTTATATCGAATATGCTGAGATTATTCGTCTGATGGTGTCGTTATTTGATGCACGCTTTAATCCTATTTATGAAGCAAAAGAGCGTGAAGTTATAGCAAAAGATGTTCGCGAGATATTGGCTGCAAAACTCATTAATGTTGCAAGCCTTGATCAAGATAAGCTATTACGTCGTTTACAAGAGGTAATTGAAGCAACACAAAGAACGAACTTTTATCAAAAAGATGCGCATAATCAACATAAGGAATACATCTCATTTAAGTTAATTCCATCAAGAATTTCTGAAATGCCAAAACCTGTGCCAATGTTTGAGATCTTCATGTACTCTCCACGTGTTGAAGGGATTCACTTGCGTGGTGCTAAAGTCGCGCGTGGTGGACTACGCTGGTCAGACAGAAAAGAAGATTATCGCACCGAAGTATTAGGCTTAGTTAAAGCACAGCAAGTTAAAAATGCGGTTATTGTGCCATTGGGTGCCAAAGGTGGCTTTTTACCAAAAAGATTGCCAATTCTAGAAGGGCGCGAAGCGGTTATGGAAGAAGCGATTAGCTGCTATCGCATGTTTATTAGCTCATTGTTAGATATTACCGATAACATTAAAAATAATGAAATCATTAAGCCACAAGATGTCGTTTGCTATGATGAAGATGATCCATATTTAGTGGTTGCAGCGGATAAAGGTACGGCCACCTTCTCTGATATCGCCAATAGTGTGGCGATGGAGTATGATTTCTGGTTAGGAGATGCCTTTGCTTCAGGTGGTTCTAATGGTTATGATCACAAGAAGATGGGTATTACCGCACGCGGTGCTTGGGAGTCGGTCAAACGCCATTTCAGAGAAAGAGGTAAATATACCCAAACTGAAGACTTTACGGTTGTCGGTATTGGAGACATGGCAGGTGATGTATTTGGTAATGGTATGCTATTATCCAAGCATATTCGCTTAGTGGGTGCCTTTAACCATATGCATATCTTTATTGACCCAAATCCAGATGCCGCTTCAAGCTATAAAGAAAGAAAACGCATGTTTGATTTACCGCGTTCAAGCTGGGAAGATTACAACCAAAAGCTTATCTCGCAAGGTGGTGGTATATTTAGCCGTCAATCTAAGAGCATTCAATTAAGTCCTGAAATGAAAGCACTGTTAAAAACAGATGCGCCCAGTCTCGAGCCAAACAAACTAATTCAGTTATTATTGAAAGCAGATTATGAATTGCTGTGGAATGGTGGTATTGGTACTTATGTCAAAGCGCATACCGAAAGCAATGAGGCCGTTGGTGATCGCGCCAATGATCCAGTGCGCATAAATGGGTGTGATTTAAACTGCTTGGTTGTTGGTGAAGGTGGTAACTTAGGTTGCACACAGTTAGGGCGTATTGAATATGCCTTAAAAGGTGGCTCGATCAACACTGATGCGATTGATAATGCTGCGGGTGTTGATTGTTCAGATCATGAGGTAAACATCAAAATTTTACTGAATATGGCGATTGAAAACGGTGAGTTATCTGAAAGTAGCCGTAATAAACTATTGGCTGAGATGTCTGATGATGTCGCGTATTTGGTGCTTAAGAATAACTATGGTCAAAACCGCACGATTGCTAATGAATTGCAATCACAAGAGCGCTATTTTGTCGAGTCGTATGCACGTTTGATGCGTGAGCTTGAGCGTAAGATGCAGCTTGATCGTGAGGTTGAGTATTTACCAACAGATAAGATACTGCAATCACGTGCGTTATCAGGCAAAAGCATAACAGCGCCTGAGTTCTCTGTGATTATGGCATATACCAAGACGATGATTAAACAGCAGATCTTGAAATCTGACTTGCCAGATGATCCGCACTTTAACTTTTTCTTATTGTGGGAATTTCCAACGGTGCTACGTGAGAAATATGCTGATTTAATGCAAGGGCATAAGCTAAAGCGTGAAATTATCGCAACACAGATCACTAACGCCGTTACGTTGCACATGGGGGTCACCTTTATTCAACGTCTATATGATGAAACAGGGGCATCAGTTGCTGATATTATCAAAGCGTTTATTGCTGTGGTTGAGATCTTCTCTTTAGATAAACTATGGCAAAAAGTTGAAAAATTAAGTGGGCAAGTAAGCGCTGAAAGCATTCAGAAATGCTTACAGATCTTATTTAGATTCGTGCGTCGTAATTGTCGTTGGATTTTACGCAATGAGCCTAAAGGCTTCCCAATCGCTGAGGTGATTGCTAAGTATCATCACACGGCACCCAGTGCGTTAAAAGTCTTCCCAAGATTGCTAATTTCATCAGAAAAGCAAAAGATTGAGGATAAAGCGACGGCTTTAATTGATGCCGGTGTGCCAAAAACAATTGTTGATCAGGTGTTATCATTTAAAATGGCAACATCCGTGATGGACTTAGCCCATAGCATCGAGGTCTCAAACGATAGTAAGTCATTTGAAAAGATTGCTATATTGCTTAATCAAAAGCTATGGTTATCTTGGTTTAGAAGTTGTATTAATCACTTAGGTGGTAAGCAATCATACTGGGGCACGTTATCAACATCAGCCTTACGTGATGATCTGGATAAAATGCAATACCGCTTGGTTAGACGTGTGATTGAATTCACCAAAGATATCGAAGATGTCAATGACAAAGTTGAGCATTGGTTGAGTACCAACAGCAGTTATTTAGCACGTTGGAATGGGCTTATCGAAGATATGCGTATGGATGAGCCAAACTTTGAATCAGTCAACATCGCTTTTAGAAGCTTAAGCGATTTGGCGCGCTCGCATTAACCTTTATGATTGATCGCGTTCAACGCTATCAAGCCTTATATCCTCTCTTATATTTATCTTACAAATAGCACTGACGACAAACTGTAATTTTATTAAGCTTTAGTGTAGTATTGTGCCTATTCTTATGAGGGCTTAATTAAGATAGAGAATGCAAAGCAATTTACAAAAAGCACGCGTTTTAGTTGTGGGTGATGTGATGTTAGATCGCTATTACTATGGCTCAACAGAACGTATTTCACCTGAAGCACCAGTTCCTGTGGTGCATGTTAAGAATATCCAAGATCGCGCAGGTGGCGCAGGTAACGTCGCTTTAAATATTACCTCCTTAGCAGGAGAGGCTGGAATTTGTGCAATGGTTGGGCAGGATGAGCCAGCGCACATACTAAAAAACTTTTTAGCGGATCAATCAATTCATAGTCATTTGATTGAAACACATTTACCAACGATTACAAAGTTGCGTGTCCTATCGCAAAAACAGCAATTATTGCGTCTTGATTTTGAAGAAGGTTTTGCACAAGTTGATGAAGGTGTGCTTTTCAACAATGTTGAGGCAGTGCTGCAACACTATAATGTGATGGTATTGTCAGATTATGGTAAGGGGACATTGCATGATGTGCAAAAACTCATAAAGCTTGCGAATAAGCAAAAGGTTGCAACATTAGTTGATCCTAAGGGTAATGACTTTAGTATTTATCAAGGTGCGACTTTAATAACACCCAATCGCAAGGAGTTTGAAGCGGTTGTTGGCAAGTGTCACACTGAAGATGAGCTAATTGCGAAAGCGCATCAATCAATAGCAAACTGTCATTTAGGTGGACTATTAATTACTCGTAGCGAAGAAGGGATGACGTTGGTGTTGAAAAACGGTGAGGTAACAACGATTCCTACCGTTGCCAAAGAAGTCTTTGATGTTACTGGTGCAGGTGACACCGTCATTGCGGTGATGGCAATGGCGATTTCATGTGGCTATGACTATATCTCAGCGATGCGTCTGGCGAATGCTGCAGCAGGCGTTGTCGTTGGTAAAGTCGGCACGGCAACATTGAATGCTCAAGAGTTGCATGATTCACTTCATGCACAAGCGAGAGTGCACAAAGGGATTTTAAGTCAAACTGAGCTTAAAAAAGCAATGAGCGAAGTCCATCTTCAAGGTGAAAAAGTCGTCATGACCAATGGCTGCTTTGATATTTTGCATGCCGGACACGTTGAATACCTGCAAAAAGCGCGTGCTTTGGGTGATCGCTTGATTGTCGCTGTCAATACCGATGAGTCGGTTAAGGGCTTAAAGGGTGATTCTCGACCATATGTCAGTTTGCAATCGCGGATGGAAGTACTTGCGGCATTAGGCTGTGTCGATTGGGTAGTTGCTTTTGAAGAAGATACCCCTAAGCGGATTATCAGTGAGCTGTTGCCGGATATTTTGGTTAAGGGTGCAGATTATGAAATCGCGCAAATTGCAGGAGCCAAAGAGGTATTAGCCGCAGGTGGCGAGGTTAAGACTATCACCTTAAAGCCTAGTCACTCGAGTACGTCGATTATTGAGAAAATAAAAAATCAAAAGTAGAAACTTATACCTTAGTGCTTACAACTGACAAAGTATGCCTTGGTATTATTGATGATTACAGTTGAAATAGAAAAAGTGCGTAACTCCAGTAAGAAATAGTATTATCATATTTTGGGCGTATTCAATACGCCCCTACGGTAGATATGAAATAAATAAAAGAACAAAAGAAGATCAAAAAAGAATAAAAGGAAAATAATAATGCGTCCAAGTCAACGCCAAACCAATGAAATGAGAAAATTAACGGTAATTCATCAATTTACCAAACATGCAGAAGGCTCTGTATTAGTGTCTTTTGGCGATACCAAAGTATTATGTAATGCCTCAGTGCTAAAAGAAGTGCCTAAGTTTCTAAAAGATGCCAATCAAGGTTGGTTAACGGCTGAATATGGTATGCTGCCGCGCTCCACCCACTCAAGAATGGATAGAGAAGCAGCCAGAGGTAAACAATCAGGCAGAACACAAGAAATCCAGCGTTTAATCGGTCGTGCATTACGTGCTGCAGTAAACTTGAATGAGTTTCCAGGCATTACCATAAAAGTAGATTGTGATGTCTTGCAAGCCGATGGAGGCACAAGAACGGCTGCGATTACTGGAGCAAGTCTTGCAATTGAAGATGCTGTGAAATATATGCAAGCAAATGGTCTCGTCAAAGAAGATGCCAAACCGATTCAGGCACATGTTGCTGCCATTTCCGTTGGCGTCTATAAAGAAACCCCCGTGCTTGATTTAGACTATGCTGAGGATTCAGATGCTGATACGGATATGAATATTGTGATGACACATGATGGTGGCATTATCGAGATTCAGGGAACCGCTGAAGGCACCCCTTTTTCAGAAGAGGATTTTGCGCAAATGCTTGCTTTAGGTAAAAAAGGGATTAATGAGATTTTCAAGCAAACGCGTAACCTACCGTAGGGGCGTGTTGCATACGCCCACAAATATGTAAAACTTGTAGGGACGTATTGTATACATCCATAAATATCCAAAACCTATAGGGGCATATTGAGTACGCCCACTAATATGAAAAACCGATAGGCGCGTATTGTATACGCCCTAAAAACATTGGAGTAAAAACGATGATTCGCCTAAGCCCTTTACTACAAGCCTTTTTAAGTGTTGAGAAAAACAAAACGGTACATGCTGCCGCAGAGACTCTTTTTTTGACACAAACTGCGGTAACGCAAAGAATAAAACAGCTTGAAGAAAAACTTGGCGCGTCACTTTTTATCCGCTCACGTAAGGGCATGCAATTGACAGAAGAAGGGCAGGTGCTCCTTAGATATTGTCATGATATGCAAAACTTAGAAAACAGCTATTTGCATAGCTTAAATATGAGCGAAAGCGACAATATTATTGCTTTAAAACTGGTATCTTCCTCGACATTAATGAAAACACGGATTGTCAAAGTAGTGACTGCTATTGCTAAATTATACCCGCAGTTAAGGATACATTTGCAGATTCAAGATATTGAGGCGCGACATGAGTTGTTAAAAACAGGGCAAGTTGATTTAGCAATTGTTAATAATAAGCAAGTGTCAAAGGAAATGTGCACTAAGGCGCTCTCTCCAGAGCGTTATGTCTTTATCGTGCCTAAGGCGTGGTCAAAGCGTGCGATTAAAGACGTTGTACTTCATGAAAATATTATCGATTTTGATAGCAGTGATGATATTACGTTTTCCTATTTGGCAAAGTATGACTTATTGCAGTTTGCACGCAAAGACCGACATTTTATCAACTCTCCTGATCAATTAGCGCAATTGGTTGGCTTTGAGCTTGGCTATACGGTGGTTACTAAGCAATTTTTTGAGCAGTATTGTGATCAGACAAAAGTAGTCATTCTTAAAGATAATTGGTTTTATGATCATGAGATTTCATTGTGTTGGTATGATCGTGGTGTGTTGCCAATTTACTTTAAAGCATTAATTGATGCGATTAACTAGACCGCCCCCTGAGCTCGGTCGAAGGGAAGCGGGAAAGGCAGCAATGGCTTCGACTGACGCTCAGCCAACGCACGTATTTAGTGCGTGTTTTAAAATGACAGGTATTTAACTAAACTAATGACCAATTTAAGCGACAACAAAAAGCAAAGAGAGTTTGTTATGCAACAGAATAATGGATTTAGTTTGACGACACGGATCATTCATATGATTGGTTTTGAGTTATTTGCGATTATTATTTTCGCCCCTGTAGCGGCATTGGTGCTAAATAAGAGCATTGTTGAAGTGGGTGTATTGGGTGTGCTTATCTCATTGATGGCGATGCTGTGGAATTTCATCTACAACTGGATGTTTGATCATTATGAGGCAAAGCTTGGCAAAGATCGTTTTAAACGCAGTGCCATCACGCGCGCAATACATGCATTATTGTTTGAATTGGGACTTTTAGTGGTAACGATTCCATTGGTTGCTTACTGGCTTAATATGACATTATGGCAGGCATTTATTGTTGATATCGGTTTTGTTATATTTTTCTTGATTTATGCCTTTGTATACAACTGGTTATTTGACTGTTTATATCTGCAATTATCGCGTAGAGCAATTGCCTAAGAAGTTGAGTTAATCTCATGGATCTTAACCAGTTTAATCATATTATTTTCAACCTTTTTCACCTCGATAATAAACCCATTGATTTTAAGACAACAGTTGCCAATTGGGATTTCACGCAGTTCATCGATAATAAATCCAGAGATTGTTTTAGCGCCTTGGGTTGGCAAATGCAGGTGCAAATGACGATTAATCTCACGGATAGTAGTGTCTCCGGTGGTGCTATAAGTATTATCTTTACCCGTTTTAATGTGTGTTTCAAGGTTGTACGTATCGGCAAACTCGCCAACGATTTCTTCAATAATATCTTCAACGGTAATAATGCCTTCAATCTCACCATATTCATTCACCACTGTAGCAAAACGCATGCCTTTTTGTTGGAAATTAATCAATTGGCGCTTAATAGAGATATGATCAGGAATATAGTAAGGCTCTTTAAGTAACGCTAAAACCTCCTCATAAGTAGGGGTATCATCTGTGGCAATAAACTTTAATGCCTCACGTGTGAGAATAATACCGGCAATATTTTCAATGTTTTCATAGCACGCGATCAAGATAGAGTGCTTTGCATGAACAATTTGGTGAATGACTTCAACAATATCAAGACTCAAGTTGATATATTCGATTTTATGATGTGGGATCATGACATCAGAGACTTTGATTTGATCAAGCTCTAATACACCTAAAAGCATATTTTTGTTTCGGGGTCCCAATTTGCTTTTGGAGTCGTGAACAACCGAGTGAATCTCATCACTGCTTAATGGCTCAGCCGTTTCTTTATGTTTTATTTTAAGTCCCACTAAACGAAATAACAGATTGGCAAA
>JAQCCA010000052.1 GCA_027621155.1 Pseudomonadota bacterium
TGCTATGGCGTGTTTCGCCATTTTTTTTACCTTGAGCATATTTTTAATCTACAAGCACAAGGCAAAACCAAACCAAAAGTGCGACTATTGGCAATGATTGGTTTATACCAGATTATTTTTATGCATAAACCACTGCACGCCTGTATTAATGAAACCGTCAATGCCTGTGATGAATTAAATATTAATAATGCCAAGTCGTTTATTAATGCCTTGTTACGTCAGATTGATAAAGCAATGTTGCCCACCAGTGATCACTTTAAAGAACTGCCTGATTGGTTATATGGCAAACTTAAGAAACACTACTCAAGCGCGCTTGATAGCATGATTACAAACAGTAATATCCAGCCGCCCGTTTTTCTGCGCCTTAATCAACAGCAAAATCCTGAGCAATTTCTAAAGACACTTAACGACAATAATATTGGTTACAAAACAACAACCATTGATAACTGTATCCAACTAAATGAAGCACAAAACATCTATGAGCTACCTTTATTTTCTCAAGGTTTTTTTAGCGTTCAGGATCAATCGGCTCAATTAGCCGCACATATCTTAGCACCACATACGCACGAGAAAATTCTTGATGCCTGTGCCGCACCTGGTGGCAAAAGCGCGCATCTATTAGAGCTCTGCCCTGACATTGAATTAACCATTATGGATAATAATGCTAAACGTTTTGAACGCATTAAAGAGAATCTTGCGCGTTTACAGATAAGTGATCTTAATATTCATTATGAAATTCATGACGCCACAGCGCCACTTAAAGAGGATATTTCATTTGATAAGATATTAATTGATGCACCTTGCAGTGCCACTGGTGTCATTCGACGCAACCCAGATATCAAAGTGCTACGCACGCCGGAGGAAGTCAAAGAGATTGTCCAAATACAACAACGTATCTTACATAATCTTGCGACTTATCTCAAACCTAACGGTTTACTTCTCTATGCTACTTGCTCTATTTTGCCTGAAGAAAATGACAAACAAATCGCAAATTTCCTGCAAACACATTCTGAGTTTACTGTTATTGATATTCCAATGATGGATAACAGACTCAAACAAATCCAGGGTTACCAAATTTTACCTACCCAAAATGGTGCCGATGGATTCTACTATTGTCTATTACAAAAAATCAGTTAAATTCACTGAGTTTTATATCTTCAATTGCCACTAAAGCTTTGGCAATACCAACTAATTTTTTATGCTCATAAATAGGCATGTAAATTGGTGCTACAACTTCTGAGGCACTATCATCATATTCAATCTCGCCATAACATACCTTGCCTAACCCATTGTGATAAGCAACTTGCCACCATTGTTCATCTGCTTGATAAAAATCAGTCGTCATATTGGTTTGGCAAACATTCATGCCAGATAAATCAGTGACAAAAATCTCAACAAAGGCAGGATGCTCTGCCTGAAACTGCTTTAATTTAACCGCGCACGCATTATAAAGTAAAAGCTGAACATTATAGGTATCGCGCATTTTTTGCATACTCTGATCAATCGCCTGATAACGCGCCTCAGATAATGGCGTTTCCTCAGCTAAACGTTTATTGGCATCCATTAATGTTTGCGTAATACGACTATTGGTAAAAAGCTCATTCAATTGCGCTTGACGCACATCTAAATGTGATTTGAGCTCATCTGCATACTCACCTGTCTCAAGATCAGACTTGCTTAATGTGTCTTTACCTTGATTACCACAAGCAGTCAGTATTACCAACATTGCACTTAGGATTACCCCCTTTAGTTGCTTCACATGACACCGATTAATTATAAATCTTCGTGTTCAACGGTATTGCTTTTCTTTGATGAAAACAAAGATACAATAAATTTAATCACGCGATAAACAATCGCCACACCAATCGCAACTAATAAGATCCAAAATAAAAAGATAAAAACATGATAAAGCACGACAAATGCCGTTAATATCACAAAAATAACTAAGACTTCCTGAATAAATTTTTCCATTTTATTTCCTTTTGCTTTTTTACTGTCTATACCAATGTGATTTTGGCAAATTTTCTTTTGCCTACTTGATAAACGTCTGAGGTCTTCTGCTTTAATGCAAGCTGTGTATCCTCAACCTTATCACCATTAATTTTAACCGCACCTTGCTTAATCATACGGATCGCTTCAGAGGTGCTTGAGACCAAACCTGCTAACTTTAAAACATTCGCAATCGGCATATTATCTTCTGCTAATGTAATCGTCTCTTCAGGCATATCCTCAGGCATCTGATTCTTTTGGAAGCGATCAATAAAGTTTTGATGTGCTTTTTGTGCCGCCGCCTCATCATGAAAGCGCGCAATAATCTCTTTAGCTAAATCAATCTTAACATCACGTGGATTTTGACCATTGTTAACCGCTTCTTTTAAGCTTTGAATTTCAGTCATCGGTTTAAAGCTTAACAACTCATAATAACGCCACATCAGCTCATCCGAAATCGACATAATTTTACCAAACATCTCATCTGCAGGCTCTTCAATACCGATATAGTTATTGGCTGATTTAGACATTTTCTTGACACCATCTAACCCTTCTAATAATGGCATGGTGATAATCACTTGTGGCTCTTGACCTGCTTGTTTTTGCAGCTCACGCCCCATCAACAAGTTAAACTTCTGATCTGTACCACCTAACTCAATATCGGCAACCATCACTACTGAATCATAGCCTTGCACTAAAGGATATAAAAACTCATGAATAGCAATGCCTTGCCCAGACTTGTAGCGCTTAGAGAAATCATCACGCTCAAGCATTCTGGCAACGGTTTGTTTTGACGCAAGCTTAATCATGTCACTTGCGCTCATCTGATCAAACCAGTCACCATTGCGCTTAACGACCGTTTTTTCTTGATCTAAAATTTTGAAAATCTGTTTTTGATAGGTTTTAGCATTCTCTTCGACATCCGCCGCTGACAATGGTGGGCGCGTGGTATTTTTCCCCGTTGGGTCACCAATTTGTGCAGTAAAGTTACCAATTAAAAAGTGAATCTCGTGCCCTAAATCTTGTAGTTGACGCAATTTATTGATCACCACGGTATGCCCTAAATGGATATCAGGTGCCGTTGGATCACAGCCAAACTTGACAATAAGTGGCTTTTTCTTTTTTAACTTCGCAATCAAATCGTCTTCTAACAGCACCTCTTCGGCACCACGCTTAATCACACTTAATGTTTGTTCAATGCTATGCATAGCGATCTATTTACCTTCTTTTGCCTTGCTTTTACTTTTTTACTGAGGTTACGCACTTTTTCTATTTCAACACCCCGCCTCGCAAGCTTAAGCACCCCTCTTGCAAAGAGGGGAATTAAATCACCGTCGCCCAATTCCCCTCTTTTCAAGAGGGGTGGCAGCCGTAGGCTGACGGGGTGTTTATAAAGTCATAGCTTTTTCTAAAGTGCGTAACACCAGTTTTTTATATTTTCTGTCATTTTTGAGAACCCTCAAACTGCCTCTATGTATACCAATATTAGCCACAAAACGCAATTACCACTGACAATTATTGGCAATTCTAGCGCGAGCTGTTGTCTTAATACTGAATTTTCCGGTACACTCACGAACTATGACAGTGACCACGATATTTGTATGCATGAGACAATATAGCAATAAGAAAGATAAAGAACCAAAAAAAACTAACACGTATAATAACAAGCCAAAGCGTACACCAAAGCATAAATGGCGCTTTTTCTTTACATTCTTTCTGATTATTGCAGTCTTTCTTGTGCTGGTTTATCGCTTATTTTATCTAGAAACCAAGGATCACAGCTTCCTATCTGATCACGGTCAAAACGAAAGTCATCGCACCATTGATTTAGATGCAACACGCGGCATTATCTATGATCGCAACGGCATTCCATTGGCAGTCAGTACCAATTTGTGTAAAGTTATTTTGGATATCAAAGTCTTAAAAGATTACCCTGAAAAATATCAAAAGATCAATATGGCAAATATTGATGGTCTTTCATTAAGTGACCTTGAAACACTGATCAGAAAATATCCCAACAAACAATATTATATTGCCGCACAATTTGTTGAACCCTCAAAAATCGATGATTTAAAAGCATTAAATATCCCAGGTGTTGAGATTGAAGATCAAAATAGAACCTACTACCCTAAAGCCGATGAAATAGCCCCGCTTATTGGTTTTACAAACATTGCTAATAAAGGACAAGATGGCTTGATGCTAACCTATCAAGATAAGCTGCATGCAGAGGAAGGTGCATTATCCAGCACTTTGGATGGTAAAGGGCGCGCTATAAGTTTTAATGATAAACCGCGACATTACCATTTAGGCAAAAGTATTTACTTAACCATTGATAGTAATATCCAAAGCTTTGCCTATCAAGCACTTAAAAAAGGGGTCATTGACACCAATGCCGATTCAGGTGCTGCCGTTGTTGTTGATCCGCAAAATGGCGAGATTTTAGCACTTGCAAGTTACCCTAGCTTTAACCCCAATAACTTCAATGAACATACTGGCAAAGCTATTGCCCTACAACCAGTTATCGAGACCTTTGAACCAGGCTCAACCATTAAGCCATTTTTCATCTCTCAGGCACTTCTTTCGGGCAAATACACACCAGATAGTATGATTGATACGAATCCTGGTTATTATTTCCTGCATAGTCATCGCATCCGTGATGATGCTAATTTTGGTGATATCACATTGACACAAATTCTTGAGAAATCCAGTAACGTTGGTGTTAGCAAAGTCACCTTAACACTTGATAAAGAAAAGGTTTATAACTTCCTGTCAAGCTTAGGCTTTGGTCAACCATCAACCATTGATTTCCCACGTGCAACCAATGGTTATTTACCCCCTTTAAGCTCATTAAGTGAATTTGAATTTGCCACCCTTTCCTTTGGTTATGCCTTAACTAGTTCAGCCTTACAATTAGCGCACGCTTATACAATTTTTGGCAATGATGGCAAGCTTTGTCCAGTAAGCTTAATCAAGCCTAAACATCCAGATGAAATCAACTGTCATCAAGTATTACCTCAAGATATTGCCAAAGAAGTATTGGCTATGCTGCAAACGGTGGTCAGTATTCATGGCACAGGTGGGCTTGCTAATATTCCAGGGTTTGATGTAGCTGGCAAAACAGGCACTTCACATCGCGTTGCCAATGGTAAATTTATTAACGAATATAACGCTATTTTTGCTGGTGTGGCACCTGTTAAAAATCCAAGACTTTCGATTGTTGTTTGGATCAACAACCCTAAAGGTAGCCATTTTTATCAATTCGGTGGCGTTTCAGCGGCACCCGTTTTTGCCAGTATTGCCCAGCACAGCCTGCAATATATGGGCGTGCCTTATCAGCAGCCATTAAGCGAATATGAGTTATTAAATAGAAATAAGAAATGGTTGATGCAGATTATTGCCGATAACTAAGCTGATTTTGGCATCCAAGCATTTGTCAGTGTATTTTTAATCTCATCTTGCTGATTCTTATTTAATAGATCTTCACCAACACCTGTTTCAACATTAAAGCTTGCCAATGTTTGAATAATCACATCAATTTGTTTATTGCTCAGCACAAATTTACCAACTTCTATCTCATCGATTTGATGATCTTGAGATTCAAACCAATCTGTTACCACGATCTCTTTCGGTTTATTTTTGTCTGCCAAATTCTTAATCATTAAGTTACTTACTTCGCGGTAAAACCTTAGATCTGTGGTTTTAACACCAGTAAGCTTCATAAAGTCAGAACTACCATCACTGTCGTAATTATTGATGATTGTATTATTGGCATTTTTGAAATTGACTTGATAGTGATCACTACCATCACCACCGCTTAAGATATTGTTATCACCATGTGCGATAAGGGCATCATCTCCTTCTTGGCCTTGCAGCAAATCATTACCATTTTTAGCACGAAGTGTATCATCACCTTGACCACCAAAAAGCTGATCCGCGCCATCATTGCCTGCATATAAGGTATCGTTTCCATCTTCACCATATAAGACATTATCACCCCACTGCGCGTAAAGCTGATCATTGCTGCCTCCTGCATAAATGACATCATCACCTTTACCTGCATAGATCAGATCATCACCATTACCACCATAAACGATATCATCTCCAGCACCTGAACGAACAGTATTTTGACCGGATTGAACCTCGATAAGATCATCACCATTGCCTGTGGTAATGATATTATTACCGTTGCCTGCATAGATCTCATTGTCACCATGACCCGCTTTAATGACATTATCTCCATCATAAACATAAATCACATCATCGCCATTGCCACTATAAATTTGGTTATCTCCATCGCCCAAATAGATCTCATTATCACCATGTCCAGCGCGAATGACATTATTACCATTGCCTAATTCAATATAATCATCACCGCCCCCTGTCATTATGATATTATCACCATCATAAGCATAGACTTGATTATTTCCACTACCTAATTTCACGGTATTGTTACCGTCACCTAGATTAACTGAGTCGTCGCCTGAACCTGCATAAACCACATTATCACCATCACCCGCATCAAGCTCATTATCACCGCTCCCTAGTTTGATTAGATTATTGCCATCTTTAACATAAACATAATCATAATCGGCACCGCCATAGATCTGATTATTACCACTGCCTGCTTGAATGCTATTTTCGCCATGCCCTGCTTTAATGACATTATCACCCTGACCAACGTCAATCGTATCAGCGCCACTGCCTGTGATAATCGTATTCTCACCATCACCAGCTTCGACCACATTATCGCCATTTTCTGCCTTAATGAGGTTATTACCATTGTCTACATGAATCCTATCATCACCATTTCCGGCTGTAATGGTATTATTTCCCGCGCCTGCCTCGATCCAATTATCACCTGATTTGGCATGAATGACATCATCTCCAGCATAGCTTTCGATATAGTCATTACCTTTGCCACCTGTACGGTGTAAATTATCCGTTATTGCACTATATTTATTTTCATCCTTTAATAGCTCTGCGATTGAATGCGTATTACCATCGCCATCAATAATTGTCTCAACACTTATGCCCTTAAAGTAATCACTAAGCTTTATGCTGCTACGATAAAAACCACCATTATTTTGATAACTGCCCGCTTGCTGAAAATCACTGTTGAATGCAATGATTGAAAGATCATCGTTGTCCCTCAGAAAATAAAGCTCATCCATGCTCACATCTTTAAGTAAAACATCATCTTCTGTATTTGTTTCATCAGCGACGATAACATCATCATTGAAAGAAAGATTAGATAGCACATAATGATCAGCACCTAAGCCTCCGGCTAAATAATCATGATAGCCACCACCATCTAAAATATCGTCACCTGCTGTGCCTTGTAAATACTCGCTTCTGCCAATCCCTTTGATATGTGTCATTTGTGCTACTTCATCAAAGCGCGTTAAAGTCACACTGTTATGAAATGACTTGTCTTCGCCATTGATCTCCATGCTAATCGCTTTATGCGGCATTAGTTGCCAACGCTCAGTGCCGTTGTTAAATTCAAGATAGGTCGATGAAGAATAGTTCCGTTTATCCTCATCATAATCTTTGGTCATGCCATAATCCACCAAGGTAATATTTAGACCTTTCTCGTGAGAGACGAATATTAAATCTTTGATATGCCACTTAAGATAACGCTCCCCTGATTTTGAATAAATTTGAGAAAATGACGTTAAATTAATCTGGTTAAAATCACTTAATTGGATACCCTCGTTAAATACTAACGTTGAACTGTTTTCGGTGATTTGTCGTGGTAAATCGATTTTTTTAACTTTATCCTCTCCATCCATGGGCGAAAAAACATAACGGTTATGTCCCACATCACCATGCAGATAGTCATTACCTTTGCCACCGATTAAAGTATCATCACCCGCTCCTGCAGCTAAGCGGTCATCACCCAAGCCGCCATCAAGTGTATCATCACCAGCATTACCCTCTAAATTATCATTCCCATCTTGTCCATACATCAAATCATTTTCATTACTACCTATTAGCTTATCATCATAAGGTGTCCCTCTTACTGTAGCTGTATCAAGTAACACATGGGATCTATCGACTATTTCGTCATCGGCGAAAACAAATTGATTCACGCCTGAGCGGTAATTTGATGTCGTGGTATAAAAGTTTTTTAATACAATCTGATCCTGATTGTTTGCATGCTTAACAATGAGATCATCTAGATTTTTAACAAAGAAAACATCACCAAGCATAATTCCATCTGTAAACACTACAGTATCATTCGCGAACTGCCCACTATTATACAAGCGGGTTGCTTGAATTTCATCTCTACCAAAGTTTACGCCAAATATATAGCGGTTCTTACCATATCCTCCAATTAAAAGATCATTGCCCTGCCCACCACTCAATATATCATCTCCATCATTGCCATATAATTGGTCATCGCCCTCACCACCAAAAACCTCATCATCGCCTTTACCTCCATATAAATGATCATTTCCAGATATCCCTTCTAAAATATCATCAGCAATCGTCCCATGAAAGCTATCTGCCTGATCAGTCCCTACATAGTGCACATTCTCAGGCGCAATATTAAAAACCTCGTCACCCCGTTGCCAAATGGTACCATTTGCAAATTCGATTCGTGAGACTTTAGCCAAATTGACATAATCATCAAGCGCTTTATAAAAATTAGTCAGTCTAACACTATCATGCTCATTCATTGTCAACAGAAGATCATACTCAATTCTTTTGAGAGAAATACTTTCAGGAGTTATGCCAGCAGAGAAACGTAATACATCATTAAAAGTATCATTAATCATCCCTTGACCTCGGTCACTAAAAAGATACTCTTTCATATACTTACCATCGTAATTATACCCAATATTTCCTTGTTCATCCAAAAAGGCATTTTTCACAACAACATCATGCCCATCATCTAAATGGTAAATATAGGTCGACTGATTGCGGTAACCACTAACAATTATATCATCTCCTTTTCCAGCCTCTGTTATGGTATGACTGTTTGCTAAAAATTGCTCTCCATTTACACCACCATCAGTGATACCGTAATATACCTCTGATAGCATAGCTCCTGATACGATAATATCATTGCCATTACCACCAAAAACTTTATTATTTCCAGCTCTGGCAACAATCACATCGTCACCTTCACCACCATCTAAAACATTATTACTACCACCACCATGCAAGATATCCTTCCCTGCCTCACCATATAGCGCATCAGCAGTAACGTACTCACTGGCATAATACTGTCTTTTATCATCATAAGTTGACATATCCGATACTAGGTAATCATTACCATCAAAAACAATATCAGTATAAAAATGTCCGCGTTCGGTATGGATCCAATCATCACCATCACCGCCATCAACATAATTAAATGCTAAGCTACCGCTTGGACTTGTTGTATACCATCTAGAGGTGTCTACTGGGTTGATCACATCATTTTGATCACTACCTATAACAATTTCACTGCCTTGAATAGTATGCTCCAGAGGTTCTTGTAGCGTGTGTATGGCACTGATCATGCCATTTTTAAACTGATGTGATTGTATTTGTGATAGCTCAGCCATTTGCTCATCATTTAACGTTCTTAAGACATTTGCTAATGTCTTGTTACTATCCCAACCAAGCGCTGATAGCTGATTATTCTCTACCGTATTAAGTGATAATAACAAGCCAACCGTATCAATCGCACTAATTTGTACGCTATCAGTAAAATACTGATCAATAGCCTCGAAACTTATCGCCAATTGATCCTGATCATCGATATAAAATTCAACCATATCAACCAACTGTTGATAATCATACGTTTTAAAAATATTATTCTCAACAGACAACAATAATTTATCATATGCACTATTAATCAATGGCACTTGCTGCGGGAAACCCACAAACATCGCATCATTTAACACTAAATCTTCATTGCTGTTAAACTTCATCACATTTGACCAATTACCAATGGATATTCTAATTTCCGAGTTTACCCCATTCTCAGTGATAGCATAATCAAGCATATGACTAAAATTAAATGCCTCAAGCACAGCAATTTTCTCTAAGCGCTGACGCGTTTCATCGCTAATATCAAAACTAATCTTCGCTCCTGACTCGAATATTAGCCCCCCCAGTATGGTAATAGCTGATGTAAATCCTTCAGCTGATTGTGCCCATGTACTGACAAGCGTTTGATATAAATCAATACGTTGCTGATAACTATTGGTTTGTGTAATACTTTGCACAACGTTAGCAATGTCTGGATTGAGTAATGCCGCTTGATTTAAGTCTCTTACAGCCCCTGAACCTTGCATATTAAACGCCAAATCCATGGTTTCCAACTCATCAGCAAATTGATGGTTAAAGTCATCATGATATTCACGATAAAATAAATTAGCATTAAAATCTAAAGCCGCGATGACAAAGCTCTCACCATTGACTGTGTTATAAGTTGATTTCTTAGCGATCACACCACCGGCTGAACCACTGCCATCATTAATCGCATTTAAATCAACGCTTAAAATACCTGCATCATCTAAGCTTTTAAGCTCACCGGCTTGCACGACACCATCTTGATTGCTATCTTGCCATAATCGAAGCTCATCAAATGCTGTATCAGTATGATCAAAAACACCATCAGCATTATCATCCAAGTCTGATAGCGCATCAAAACCATCTGTGGCTTTCTCTCCATTTGCTTTAATGGTATTGTCCCCAAATAACTCTAATCCATTATCAATCTGTCCATTTTGATCTAAATCACGTACCAGTAACGCATCATCAGCGCCAACCCAACCTGAGGCATATTTCACTCCATCACCACTGTGATCAAATAGCACACTACCATCCGCAGCTATGGTTTCAATGCCATCACCGTCTAAATCAAAAACTAATGGGTCAGCTCGCAACGGTACTGCATTGGCTGCGGCGTTGAAGTTATTATTAACAGATTCATCTATTTTATCATCACACTCCTCCCCATCACCTTGGTATTCAGGATAAAACTGGTATGCACTATTTTGTCTTGCATTTAGTACGTCAATATCGTCAATAACACCTCCAGGAGTAAGTATGCCTTTAAGAATTTTTATACCTGCTGCCTCTAGAATCTTTGAGGTTACTTCAACACAGTTGTCTCCTCCATTTTGATATAGTTGGTAATCTGGGGGGTAAGCAATTAAATGATAGCCCTCATCAAGCATTTTGATATACCTTTCTTGAGAGACAAATCCAAAGTAACTAGATGATAGTCTTTCTCTAGCTGCCGCTTCATGAGGATTAAAACCTCC
>JAQCCA010000053.1 GCA_027621155.1 Pseudomonadota bacterium
ACCATAGTTTTTATAAAAAGCCTTTGCTTTATAACTTTTAGCATCAACGATAACAGCAAATACGCCCATAATTTGCGCTGCTGCCACAATTTTAAGCAAAGCATCTTTTAGCAAATAAGCGCCAACACCTAATCCTTTATGCTGACCATTCACCGCTAAGCGACATATTCTTGCAGCACTAATGGGATATTTTGGATGATTGATATGCTTTGGCAATGCTTTTTGAACGACTTCCGCCGCAGTAATTGTATAGTAACCGATGATCTCATCACTATCCGCACTATATGCGACATACGTTTTACTATACATCTTCTTTTGATTTTGTAGTGCAAATCTCTGTATAAATATATCAAGCTCAGGAACACCACAACTAAAGAGACTACGATTAAATGCTTTGCTCAACAAACTAACCTTGAGCTCCATCATGACTTCAGCAAATCTTTTAATTTCTGATTTGGTTTAGGTGGGTTGTCCAATAATGACAAGAACTCTTGCGCCGCCTTACTATCCAAGCTCATTCTCTTTTCATTTTCAACGATTTTTCGCGCTTTGGGCAAACAATTACTAATAATAAATGCCGATACTGCCATACCAGAAAGTGCGGCAGCCTTCTCTATCGTTTGTTTGATATCATCTTTAGTGTTTAACTCAATTCTTGCATGCGCCATAGCTTATACCTCAAATTTATCTACTTAAAAAGATCTAAATATAACCCGTTATTTTAACGGTAAGTATAGTGGATTTCGCATAAGTTTCAAACACTTAAATATCAAAACAATTCGCCATTACTTTTAATACCTCATCACCTTCATGCACGGTTGCCGACGAAGTGCGTGTTAACAATAAAGCCTCATGCGGCACACTTAAAGCCTGAGATTTGCTAACACCTAGAATACTATTTTTATCATAAACCGTTGCCAATGGTGTATTCGGCTTTTGTAGTGAACCCAATAAATGATCCTGATAATCAACCATGCCACCAATAGGGGCTCTAACGCGTGAGAAATCCTGCTCATAACAAGCATATTTCTTATCGGCATTTTTCACATTTACTGGATTATTAATATACTCAAGAATGCCCTCCAATAAGTGCTTAGCATTCTTTAGATCAAAGCTTTCCTTATTGCCCATTTCATAGGTAAACGCATGCTTTGGTGGTGTTTCACTATCTGCCGTTATACGATTCCAAGCGTCTGTTAACTGCCACCACGGATAAAAAACAGCTTGGTTAAAGCAACCACTAGGCTCATTCGGTGTCAGAATAAATGCATTACTATTAAAATGCTTTAAACGCGCTGAATGCAAATAACTTGGCGCATAAATATACGGTGCTGAGATTGAATCGCAATGTAAATCAAAACTAAAATCAGCAGCTAATGCCAAATCATGCAGGATATTGGCAAGCTTCTCATGAGGCGCTGTGTCATTTTGCAAGCTCACAGCCAAGCGCACGCTCAGAAGCTCTGAAAACCGCTGGCATAGTGCATCAAAGCCTTGGTTTTGATACGCTTTAACAAATTCATCAAGATCAATCTTCTCTAAACCCGAGTGTGCCGTAAGCAAGTTTTTAAATCCACGATTCCAGTTCTCACCAGTTTTAGCATCAAAACGCCCATAGGTATACTCACCAATTTTAATATCCATGGCAAAAGGATTGGCAAACGGCACTAATGTGACATTGTATGGGAAGTCATGTGTCTCCAAATACTCACGCAATAGATAAATCAGTGCAATGCCATTGCTCTCAGCAGCATGCAGTGCCGCTTGCATATAGATATTCGCTTTGGCTTTTGGGTGTTTATATTCAATCACACTGATGCTATGCGTTAAGCCTGAGATCGTTGTTCTAAAAGGGATTTCTCTTATATTTATCATTATACTACTTCTATTTGACCATTAAAAATCAATCTCACTACACCGCTTAATCGTACTTCTTCCGGCGTGCATTCAACGGTTAAGTTACTGATGGCATTTTCCACTACGACTTTAGGCTTTAAAAGCCCCAATGACACACCAGCATACACGCTGGCAATACTGCCACTACCACAAGAAGGCGTTACTCCCGTGCCACGCTCCCAATGATCTAAATAAATACGATCTTTGGATAACTGCTTTAATGCATGTACATTAATACCGCCAACGTATTGTGTTTGCAGCACTCTACCCAGATCATCGAAATCTTTTAACTCAGTATGCTGCGAGCGAAACAATACCAAATGCGGATTACCCACATCAACCTCTAGTGCGTGCTCAAAACCCGAATCACCCATCAGTGTTTTTTGAGTCTCATTCACCACAGGCAATGGAAAAGCCACCTCAATCCAATCATGCGCAATCAAACGACAACGGTGAACAAATCCTCCGACCTCAATATTTACTTCTGCGCTTGCTTTTTCCGCTAGCAGTAAACTTGCCACTGCGCGCAAGCCATTACCACATTGCTTAGCTTTAGAGCCATCTTGATTATAAATATGCATACTGGCATCGGCTTTGCCAGATTTTCTAATCAACAATAGTTGATCGGCACCGACACCAAAACGCCGATGACAGATTTGCTGCACTTGACGCGCTTGCCAGTTACGTGGTTTTTTGCGCTCATCGATAACAACAAAGTCATTGCCTAACGCACACATTTTGTTAAATAGCAATGGTTTACTCACTGTGATAATCCTTAAAAATCAACGAAGTATTAATACCACCAAAAGCAAAATTATTACTCATAACGATGTTTGTTTTAAGCTTTTTTGGATTTTCAATAATGTAGTTAAGACCAGCACAAGACGCATCGACCTTTTGCAAATTTGCCGTTGGCATAAATTCACCTTCCTTCATCATCATAATCGATAACCATGACTCAAGTGCGCCACAAGCACCTAATGTATGACCAAAATTACCCTTTAATGAACTGACAGGCGTTTTATCACCAAACAAGGTAAAAGTCGCCTCACTTTCAGCAATATCACCGCGATCCGTTGCTGTACCATGTGCGCAAATATAACCGATATCATCGGCATTGACATTGGCATCTGTCATCGCAAGCTTCAAAGCCTCAACCATTTTTTGTGCCGTGGGTTGTGTGATATGTCTTGCGTCACAGTTTGTGCCAAAACCGATAACCTCGGCATAAATCTTGGCACCTCGTGCCTTAGCGTGCTCATATTCCTCTAAGATTAACGTACATGCGCCTTCACCAATCACTAAGCCATCACGTGCTTGATCGAAAGGTCTGGGTGTCATATGCGGTTTATCATTTTGCTGACTTGTGGCAAATAAAGTATCAAAAATTGTGACCTGACTTGGGCATAACTCCTCTGCTCCACCTGCCAACATGACTTTTTGATAACCATGCTTAATCGCCTCATAGGCATAACCTATTGCTTGCGAACTTGAGGTGCATGCACTTGATGTCGGGATCACACGCCCCGTTAAGCCAAAAATCAGTGCGATATTAACCGCGCAGGTATGGCTCATTGATTTTACATAAGTCGTCGCGCTGACATTTTGCACAGTTTTCTCAGTTTCAATTTTGATTAAATCGCACAAAGCTTGTGTGCTACCCGAGCACGAGCCAAAAGCGATGCCAACATCGCCACTTTCAAGTAGTGCTTTATGCTCAAAAATTGCCGCATCTTTTAAGGCATTCTCACTGGCAACAGTTGCTAGCTGAGCAACACGTCCCATTGAGCGGGTTTGTTTGCGGGTATAGTGTGCCGGCATTTCAAAATCAGTAATCGGTGCGCCCAAGTTAGTATGTAAACCTCTGATTTCTTGCCATGCGTTAATTTTCTTTGTAGCTGTTTTGCCTTGAAGCAATGCCGATTTAATCGTATGCCAGTCATTGCCTAATGCAGTAATGCCAGCCATTCCGGTAATGACAACGCGCTTATTCATATCAAGCCACCATTAACTGAGATTACTTGACGCGTGATATAACTAGCTGCATCGGAGCATAAGAAATTAATCACCGAAGCGACTTCTTCAATCTTACCTGCCCGACGCATCGGAATACGCTTCTCAATCTCGTCTTTATACTCTAAATCTTTAATCATATCTGTTTCAATTAAGCCAGGCGCTACGCAATTAACGGTGATTTTACGTTTGGCAAGCTCAAGTGCCAAGGCTTTTGTCGCGCCAATAATACCTGATTTTGCCGCACTGTAATTAACCTGTCCTTTATTGCCTGCAACCCCTGAAACAGATGCTAATGTGACAATGCGCCCACCTTTTCTTAGCTGAATCATCGGCATCACACAAGGCTTAAGCACATTATAAAAGCCATCCAAATTGGTTTGGATCACGCGATCCCACATGGCATCCTCCATTGCTGGAAATGGCGCATCCTGATAAATTCCTGCATTATTAACAACTGCATAAAATGCACCATTTTGCGCAATTTCAGCGTTTAACTTTTCGTGACACGCTGCTCTATCTTGTAGATCAAATTGAATCAGTGATGCCTTGCCACCATTTTCTTCAATTACATGCTTTGTTTGCTTGGCACCTTCAACATCACTATGATAATGCACCACAACCTCAAAGCCAGATTGTGCAAGCATGATTGCAGCCCCTTGCCCAATACCTTTACTTGCTCCTGTCACTAATGCTCTTTTACTCAAAATACTTTCCCCTGAATAATTTCTGTAAACTCTTTATCACTTGGCTGATAGGCACTAAACTTTGCTTGTGCAACGCATTGATCCTGATGATGGATCTCACACATAAACACCCCCAATGGATCACTTATAAACTCTTTATGCGCCACCACCGTTAACACATCA
Source organism: Pseudomonadota bacterium (assembly GCA_027621155.1). Classification (GTDB taxonomy): domain Bacteria; phylum Pseudomonadota; class Gammaproteobacteria; order Francisellales; family Francisellaceae; genus Caedibacter. The sequence continues at coordinate 4,779 of JAQCCA010000053.1, forward strand.
CCTTTATCAAAGCTTGCACGTGTCGTTTTGAAATTACGCACACTAATCATAAACCCACGCCTTGGCGCGTGATCACTTTCATCCCCTTGAAAATAAGCTAACACAGCCGAAGCTTTTGCCATCATCTCAATGCCCACCCAAGCATATACGCCATCAATCTCAGCATCATAAAAAATATGCTCGGGAGTAATTCTGGCAAAACAAACCGCCTTTTCTTGATTAACCTCTTGCAATGAATCAATCAGCTGCATCGGGGATAATTGTGGAATAATTTCATTTAAGTCATACATAACAAACTTAGCTTCCTTTGTTAGCTCTAGCAATAATCAAGCTGACATTATTACCACCAAATGCGAATGAGTTACTTAAAAAACAAGGCTTTTGCCAAACACTTTCTTCATTGGTTAATTGAATGTCTGGTAACTCACGATCCAACTCAGCCGTGCTGATTTGTGCAGGCAATCTATGATTTGGGTTGTACTCTTTAGATAACAACAATGCACAAAGTGCTAATTCCGTGGCACTTGCCGCACCTAATGTATGCCCAGTTAGCGGCTTTGTTGAGCTGCATAACACTCTTTTACCAAAAACTTCAAAAATCGCTTTACTCTCCATCTGATCATTTTTTGGTGTTGCTGTACCATGCGCATTGACATAGGCAATATCATCTGGATTAAGATTGGCATCTGTTAGTGCATTTAACATTGCCTGTTTAGCACCTTTCCCTTCAGGATCCGGAGAGGTAATATGATAAGCATCTGAGGTTTCGCCACCGCCTAAAAGTGTCAAATTTGCTGGGGTTTTACTTAACACAAATAACGCGGTACCCTCACCGATATTAATGCCATCACGATCTTGCCCAAAGGGTTGGCAAATGCCTTTTGCCACTGAATCTAACGCATCAAAGCCATTAAGTGGCAACTCAGATAAACTATCCGCCCCGCCGACAATACAGATATCACATAACCTTGAATTGATTAAACGCTTTGCCGAGAGAAAGGCTTTACCACTTGAAGAGCATGCTGTTGAGATCACATAACAAGGACCTTTAGCCTCAGCAAGCTTTGCAACAAACTCTGCCATTGCGCCAAATTCTTGCTGGTGATAATGAAAATTAGCAAGCATCTCTCCTATTTGCATATAATGCGTAAATGACTTCTCACCCTCTAAAATGCCCGAAGTACTTGTGCCTAAAATAACGCCTATCCTATGTCGATCCGTTTTCTTTGCTAACGCATCATACACAGGCTTAATTTCTTGAAATGCCTTAAACAACATCCGATTATTATGGCAATCAATTGACTGATACTCTTGAGGCAATTCACTTAATTGACAGTCCACCTTGCCAACATAAGTTTGCCGCCCACTAAAAAGCTTATCATATGGCGTCAATGGTGAAACATTTGCCAACAGTGCTTTAGCAACTTCTTGTTTATTATTACCAAGCGCATTTAACACGGCAAAATCATTGATATAAATAGGATCCCGCATTTTATGAATCACACACCGTTGAATGGACTGTGAGAAACTGGTGGATTGCATCAAAGCTTACCTCTATATCACTATAGGTGTGCCCTTGACCAGATTTAAGATCGATCTGTGCACCGTTAAAGACTTCTAGCGCCAAATTTATCGGTGTCGTTTGATCATCTTCTTGTAACAACAGTAGATAATCTGACAATGAGAATAATTGCTTTGGCATTGCATTAAATAATGCCATCGCTTCATCATGCATATGGTTATACGCAGGCATTTGTGCGATTAAATCTAAGCGTGCCGCTGGATTAATCAAAATCACCTTAGCAACATCATCACGCGTTTGCTTCAATAAGTGCGCCATATAACCACCCAATGAACTACCAATAATCACTTTATTATCAGTCTTTGCGTCATCTAGAAGCTTATGAGTGAGATCAAGTGCGGCTTTTGTTTGCATCGGTAGCTCAGGTGCATCGATCGATGCTTCTGGAAATTGATCATTTAGCCATGCTTTAAGCTTTTGTGCTTTGGGCGAATTAGGTGAGCCTTGAAAGCCATGTAAGTAGAGAAAATAATTATTTGTCACACATCCACCCTCTTTTTATCACAACATATATTGCCAACAGTTCATCAAATGATAGCCTGTTGTTGATTTAACATCATCAAAGCCTACAGCACCTTCACTATCAACATATTCAATCGGTAAATCATGTTTAAGAAAGACTATTGAGAAAATATCCAAAGCATTGTCTAAGTGCTCATAGTTTGCCGTCATTGCCAAATAACGCATATACTCCAACATTGGCCAAATGCGATATTGTGTATCTTTAGACGTATCATTTAAATTGGGCTTAATATACCCACAATCATTCATGCCAACTTTAGTCGCCGCTTTATATAAGCCAATATGATCACTCATTATATCGATATCAACGCCCAACTCTTGCGCCTCAACAATCAAACTGCTCCACTCAAAACTATGCCCTGGCTCAAACAGTGCGCTTTTATCTTCTTTAGAGTATTCGCGCATGAGATTTCTTTCATCATCAAAAAATAGTCTAATAATCTCACGATATAACGCTGCAGCTTGGGTTTTAAAACTTGGATTTTGAGTGTGACGGTAGGCGCTTAAATACGCTTCAAAGAGATGCATTAATGCATTTTGTCCAATGACACCATTTTGATCTTTAAGTGCTTTGAAATCGTCTGCAATATATTTTTGCGTGATTAGTTTATTGACATGCTCGATATCCTCTCTAATCACCTGCTCTTTAAACGTGCCATACAGCACTGACAAAGAAAATAAGACAAAAGCATACTCATACAGATCATTGTCATTTTTTGAGCTTTGCGTTTTAATCCAAACTTTGCTCTGCTCATCGAAATATTGTGATTTCATCACTTGATATAGTTTATAGGCATATGCGTTGGCTGCTTGTGTATTTGTTAATCCACCATAGGTCAATAGAAAGAATAAACTACGCGTTTGACACAATAAGCGTGTATTGGCTTGATCTACCTTTTGTGGTGCATTTAAAAACTCAGGCGCATACCCCAACTGATCAATGGCTTTTACCAACAACTGATAATAGGTATCAATAGCAGCGGTCACACACTCATTATTTCTCAGTTTAACTGCCGCATAAACCTTAGCAAAGACCTCATCAATACCCAATAAGCCTGTATCAATAATCAATGCATCTTCAGCAGGCTTCAACGGTGCCACTTCACGATTACGATCCTGATAATCACGTGCTTCAAGTTGTGTTAATATCTCTGTGAAATCGGCTTTTTGACCTTTAGTGATAAGCTCATCATAACGCCTTTGCGCACGTATCTTACTATCCGCTTCTAAGAAGAACTTATGTTTTGCTTTTGGAAAAACCACCGTCCCCATATCGCGTCCATCAGCAACCAGACCTCTAGCACCTTGAGCAAAAGCCTGCTGACAAGCTAATAATGCGTCGCGCACTATTGAGATCTTGGCAATTTTAGACGCCATCATCCCCGTTTGCTCCTGACGAATACGCATGGTGACATCAACACCATCTAAAAAAGCTTTTGTTTGATTGCCCTCAACGGCAAAGTGAATATTTAATTGGCTCAGTTCATCATACAGCAATTGCTCATTACTTATATCAATTACATGATCAAGCACATAAAGCGCTGCCAAGCGGTAAATCGCACCACTATCTAACAGTACATAATCAAGCTTTTGCGCTAACAGGCGTGATAACGTCCCCTTGCCGACGCCACTTGGTCCATCAATGGTAATAATTTCAACTTTGTTTGACATCTAAAATAAATCCTAAGCGCGATACGCGAGTCTTTGCCCAATTCTACTATCTATTGTTTCAGAAACCAATCTATAATACCCCTTATGCGTACTTTCAACTTAACTTTATAACATGCCCTACGGATTAACGGATAAAGCGCTTGCTGCAATTACCCACGCGATAAGTCAGCAGCCAAAGATTACAAAAGCCATTTTGTATGGTTCACGTGCCAAGGGAAACTATCACACTGGTTCTGATATTGATCTGACACTTGTTGGAGATGATCTAACAGTGAAGGATTTATTCCAACTTGAAGAGGCTATTGATGCGCTTTTCTTGCCTTATTTGTTTGATCTATCAATTTACACACAACTAACAAATCATGAACTTAAGTCATATATTGATCGCCATGGTATTACCCTATTTGCTCGTTAAGCGTTTCAAACTCTCTCATGACTGACACCAGTTGTTGTACATCTTTAAGCTCAATTGCATTATATAAGCTGACACGTACACCACCGACACTGCGATGTCCGGCAATACCATAAACACCTTGGCTATCAGCAAAACTTAAAAATTTAGCTGTTAAATCATCGCTTGGTAGTTGAAATACAATATTCATGGGTGAGCGATTATGCAGCGGAACATTATTGCTAAATAGTTTTGATTGATCAATTGTCTCATAAAGTAGCGCAGCTTTACGTGCATTTTGTTGAGCAACAACATCTAATCCGCCTTGTTTGATCAAATCAGCAAGCACCAGTTCCATTGCTGCCCAAGCAAACATATCCGGAGTATTATACAAAGAATCTGCCTGCTGCATTGCCTGATAGCTTAATACTGCTGGGATCGCCTTTTGCTTGATATTTTCGATCACTGTTTTTTTAATCAAAACAACCGTCACCCCCGGCAAGCCAATGTTTTTCTGCGCTCCGGCATAAATCACATCATATTTTGCGACATCGATGGGCTTTGATAAAAAACTTGATGACATATCACAAACTAATGGCAGATTAGTCACAAGTGTTTTTTGCCATATCACGCCATCAATCGTTTCATTTTCTGTGTAATGAATATAATCATAGCCATCTACAGTATGGTCAATCGCATTATCTAGACCCTCAACAATATCGACTTCAATAAACTTTTTTGCCTCTTTAATTGCTGACTTTGCCCAGTAACCACTATTGATATATAGCGCCCTGCCATTTTGCTTAAGGTTCATTGGAACAGCGGCAAGTCCCCCCCTGGCGCCTGCTGGCATCAATAATATTTCATAATTCTCAGGCAACGCCAAAAGAGTACGCAAATGCTGCTTAATCTTGTTATTGATCTTGGCAAACAATTGATCGCGATGTGACAAGGACAACAGCGATAAACCGGTATTGTGGTAATTTAAAACCATTTGGCTCAACGTTTGATAAATAGACTCTGGTAAACTCGCGGGGCCCGCGCAAAAATTAAGTTGATACATTTTATGTGGCTTGGTGCATTAAAATTGCTGAAAATTATATACTAGCTACAACCCATTTTGCAGTGTTTATTTTTAGTGCCATCTTCCTATTCACTTTGCAATGATTTTAGGGCTATACTTCTTGCGATAATTAATGATAGGAGAGCATCTATGAAAAAAATATTAAGCGCCACGGCATTATGCCTATTATCGACATCCGTTTTTGCTCAGAGCGCCCAAACAGGACTTGTAATTGGCGCGACAGCAGGTGGCGCGTCCGCTGCAAGCTATGACTCAAGTGGCATTACTAGCAATATCACGAAAACAGAAGGCGGACCGATTAGCAGTGTCATGATTGGTTATGACCTTGCTTTAAACCAAAATATTAGCGTAGGCTTGGAATCTGGCTTTGGTTATGGCTATGATCTAGCGTCACTCAAAGCCGACGGTTCAGACAAATCAATGCTCAATCAATGGTATATTCCGCTTCTTGTCGCTGGGAAATATACATTCACTAATGGCGTTAATGTTTTTGTTAAAGGTGGTGCGACGTACGTCCACCAAGACATCACCAATATGGGCGCCTATTTCGCACCTAATGTTGACAGGAGCAACTCCGATTTTCTACCAACCATTGTTGTTGGTGCGGGTTATAAATTCCAAAACGGAATTAATATTGGCGGACAATTTAGCTATCTATTTGGTTCAACGGCAAAAATCCGCTCTAGTGACTCCTTTCACAATAATGATGTTAAAGTAGCGGCTAGTGCGAGCTTAAGCGCCTATATCAGCTACACACTGCCGATTTGATATAGATGCCGCAATCTCAGACAATAGCATTATATATCTAGCTAATGAGCTAAAAAGCCAAAATAAAGATACTAACGCATTATTTGGTAGTTCTTAACATGACTACCTTCACCAACAATCCCTCCTAATACCCAATATAAATGGTTAGATTAAACACATCATACAATATTGCACCGCATCATTACCTACTTCCATCATTTAACACATAGCTCAATTACAGATCTACAAAAGATCATTAAAATAATTCAAACATGAATACTGGTATAAAGTATGCTTGAACACTGCCACAATATCTAATTAATTGGCATTAAATATCCTGCAATCGCTGCGAGACAGGGAGAGCGGAACGCGAGGTCGAGTAGACAAGGTAGGCGTGGCTTCATTCCCAGCGCGCGACGTGCCGAAGGCGCCAGAGCAAGTCTGT
>JAQCCA010000054.1 GCA_027621155.1 Pseudomonadota bacterium
TAAATTTCAGTGGCAGCTTCGCTAATGACTGATTGACACCACCGGCATTAATCTTCGCATCATAAAATGTAATATTTGCAGGCGCATTAAGTTCAATATCACCAGATTACCATGCCCAAGATCCCTGCATACTAATATCATATGTCTTAGCGGTGAGATTAAAATTATTGCCAAACTTGATATCACTTAAGAGTTTTTCCGCGGGCATACCCTTGAGCATTAAACCAAAGCTTGGCGCAATCCCACTATTATTCGCACTAACAAAATCAACATTTACAGCTTCATTAGCACTGACAATATGGATTTTTGTTGGTGCAATGGTAAGCCACGGTTGCGTTGAGAGATTACTTGCTTTGACACTTAATTGTAAACCATCATTATAGTGAATATTGTTGACCATAAGCTTAGCAATTACCAGAGTTGGTGATTGCTCAATTAATTGCAGTGCCTGCCTTTGTGCATATTGATAGACTGGTATAGCATCGTTATTTTCTTTACTGATGGCTTTATCTTCCTGAGTAACCGGCTCAGGTGCCAGCCATTTAATCACGCGCACAAGCTTAGCAAGATAATCATAATATTCGTTGGCATTTTTAATGTAATGACGCACATCAAATTGTTGTGTTTTATCCTTTTTACTCACATCTCCCACTCAGTCTACGGTTTTTGCTTTATCATCAACTGGTGTTGCAATATCACTTTCGGCACTTGTATTAACATACAATGACGCTTTACTTTGACGTTTGCTATTTGTTAATACACGATCGACAACCACATCACTTAGCTCAAGGCGTTTTGCCAACAGTGCGCTTACATTAACTTCAGCTTTCAATTCTTTTGCAAAGAAACTATTTTGATATAAATCATCAGGGTTCGCAAAAGCCAAATCCTTGATAACTATTTTTCCATCTAAAGCATCAATATCAAGCTGACCTATACCTACTGTTGCACCATTAACTTTGGTTAGCTGTGTAACTAAAATATTTTTGACAACTTGTGACTGCAAGAAGCTACTCATGAAAAATAACAAAACAACGATCACAACCGTTACAATCACACCCCACCAACGAAACGGATGCTTGAGTTTTTTATCACGCAATTTAGTCCAATCAATCTTATGCGCTGATTTACCAAAGACAGCCCATGATATGACTTTGATAGATCGCTTATTAATGATTCTATTGTACGCTTCTTTTTCAGTCTGTAGTGCTGCCATCTTAACTTTGATATTTTTGGCAGATCGCGCAAGCACAAAGCCCACAATCACACCAAGAATGATTGCCAAGATGAAGCTACCACTCACCAGATAATAATCAAATCCAGCATACGCTAACACTGGCGCGTTAATCATCCATTTAAATAAAGGTTGTAAGAAACCATCTAATAACCAAGTCCCCAGATGATAAGATAGCGCCTCTAAGACAAAAGATAAAATCTCAGCAATCGCAAAAATAATCGCTACCACAACTAAATTGACATTGAATAACAATAAAAGCAAAACGGCAACCAGATAGATAAGTGGTGCATATTGAAATCCTGGCATAAACCCTAATACAAAACCAAATAACGCCGCTAAAAACAGCTGCATTGGATTGGATTGCCCCGTAATAATCGCTATAAGCTTTTTGATAAATTTCATCGTGATATCCTTTCTAAATCGACTCTCAAAACAAACTGTAGTCTAAAAAGCATATTCACTCAAGCTTGATACGCTTAATGCTTAGCTCTCTTTATCAGAAAGGCAGGGGGAAAATACTTCAGTCATTAAAGACTCTCAACACTTGATCAAGCTTCTCATCAAACTCTAAATTAGCATCAATCGTAAATATCGGTTGATGCCAATTGCGAATCCACGTTAACTGGCGCTTGGCTAGCTGGCGTGTTGCTGCAATTCCCTTGGCAACAAATTCATTATAATCATACTCGCCATCGAGATACTGCCATGCTTGGCGATAACCGACACTGCGCATCGATGGCAAATCAGCATGCATAAGCGCTAGGTTTTTAAGTCCTTCAACTTCTTTTAAAAAACCATTATCTAGCATTTGCATAAAGCGCTTTTCAATCATCTGGTGCAAATGTTTACGATCATTTGGAACTAATGCACATAGCTTAAGTGACTGACCTAAACCTCCTTCTTTGGCATTTTCAGCAATAACACACGAGTAAGGTTGGTCAGTAAGTAATATCACTTCAACGGCACGCTCAATTCTCTGTTGATCATTTGGATTAAGCTTATTTGCTGTGAGTGGGTCTTTATGCATCAAAAAGTCATACCAATACGCCAAATCTTGTAACTTTATGGTGTCACGCACTTTATCATCTGCTTCCGGTAGCTTAGATATACCTTCTTGCAATGCTTTAAAATACATCATCGTGCCACCAACAAGTAATACTTGTTTGTTACATGCATGAATCTCTTGAATCAATCGCTTAGTATCATTGATAAAATCATTAACCGAGTAAGTAAACCACGGCTCGATAATGTCAATTAGATGATGGACAACACCATTCATTTCCAAGAGATTCGGCTTAGCTGAACCGATATCTAATCGCTTGTATACCAAAGCCGAATCAACACTAATAATTTCAGCATTCATTTCTTTGGCAAGCGCAATGGAAAGAGACGTTTTTCCTGAGGCAGTAGGACCTGCTAAGGCGTAGACCTTTTTTGAAATAACAGACATGGGGAAATGATTATTGAATCAGTTGATGATTAATCTCAACTTTATATTGTTTCTTTAATGCAGCCAAATAATCATTTAGCTCGATATTACTATAGTTATTCTGCAGCACTTGCGTTGGCAATTCATCCGTGCCATCAATGACTTTTGCCACTTCATACACCCAATAAGATTCGCCATTTTTTGCCAATTTGCATGACTTCAAACCATCACTAAAAATAGCTGTTTTCAAGTCTTGGTCAAGAGTAAAGTCACTGCGTGAAATAGTTTCGGTTTTTTCCTTCACCGTTTTAACTTCTTTTTTATCTTGTAAAGCTTTAAGCGCATCTTCTGCTGCTTTTTGCGCTTGCGCTAATGACTCTGTCGCAACATACGCCGTTTTGACCTTATCTTTAACTTCAGCAAAACTTAAGGTATGTTTCGGAATCATCTTGTCAACTTTGTAGATAATGCCATCGGTTTGACCTTGAGCAATAAAGCCTTGCGTTTTATTGTGATCAAATACTGCTTCTTGTAATTTGGCATTGCCTTCAACATTTGCACTTGTAGTATTTTTATCAAATGCCTTTGTCGTTGCATGCGTTAATTTATTGGCTTTCACTACTTGGTCAAAGCTATTGCTATTAATACTTGTTAACACTTCATTAAACTTAGTCAATGCCGCACGGTTTTTAAGAATCTTTTCAATCACAGGCTTTGCCGCTTGCAATGACATCTCGGTAGGTGCTGTGATTTTTGTTAATTTAACAAACTCATTATCCGATGTTTCTTTAACAGGTGACTCAAGCGTTAAATTAAACAACGCAAATTGCGCAAAGCCTGAAGCATCTGCTTGTGATAATGGCTTTAACTGTTCAATTTTAACTTCTTTTAACTCATCAGCCGTTAATGTTTGATTGGCTTTAAGCTTATCAGCAATTGCTTTGCTATCTTTAGCGTTTTTATCAATCGTGATCGTCTCGCCAGCTCTTAACTCAGGTGACATAAGTGCATCTTTATTGGCTTCATAGTAGCTATTGATTTCACTCTCAGATACTGGCTCTTTGCTCACAAAGTCCTGAGATGAAAGTTTGACATAAGATACAACCGCCTGCTCAATCTGCTCATATTGCGCTTTGTGTTCATCATAATAAGCTTGAAGCACTTGGTCTGTTGGCTTGATCTTACTAGCATAATCTTTCGCAGCAAAATCATAATAGGTGACTTCACGCTTTTGCCCCATTAATGCACTTAGTGTTTTTTGTTCATCACTTAACACAAACTCACTTTGCAATAGCGGTGTGACAATACTTGAGGTCAAAAGGCTATTGGCGATCAACGCTTTAATATTGCCGGCACCACCGTATAGCTTAGCCAACTCATCAAAGCGTTTAGCCGAGTATTGTCCATTTTCAACAAACGCCGGATTTTGGAAAATCGCAGTGGATACCGCAGATTGTGTGATGGCAATATGCGATGCCGTGGCATCTTGTTGCAATAGTGCTTGATCGACCAATTGATTTAATGTTTTCTCTTGCAGTGCTTTTTGATCAAGTGAAGGTTGTGCTTGCATATTTTGGGATAAGGATTGCTGATAACTATTTTGCGAGATTTGTATATCGCCTACCTTTGCCACAGACTGTGGTGAAACACCACCTGAGACAAAAAAGTAACTGATACCTGTTAACACAAAAACCGCACTCACTGCGATGATGATAATCCACGTAATCCAACCTTTAAATTTATCATTAATCGATTGCAACATATGACACTACTACCTACTTCCATTGAGCTTAAAATTAAGTTGTCACATCTTAGCATGGGATATGCCAGAGCGAAAACAAAAAAGGCATGCTAAAAGCATGCCTTTAAAGATGTGGTGGGTGCTGAGGGGTTCGAACTCCCGACCCTCGCCTTGTAAGGACGATGCTCTCCCAGCTGAGCTAAGCACCCGCGAGCTGAACTATATATTAGTTCACCGCATCTTTCAATAATTTTCCTGCTTTAAATGAAGGTGATTTAGAAGCTTTGATCTTCATTTTCTCACCTGTCTTAGGATTGCGCCCCTCACGCGCTGCTCTTTCGCGAACTTGGAATGAACCAAATCCAACAAGCGTCACTGTTTGACCTGCTTTTAATGCTTCAGTTACCGCTTCAGTTGTCGCGTCCAATGCGCGCTGAGCGACATCCTTTGTTACGTCAGCTTTTTCTGCGATTGCTTTTACTAGTTCACTTTTATTCACGATGCTTTCCTCTTTCGTTGTTGAATAACTCACTGTTTAAGCGGCTTACCACCGCTTAACTCGCCTAAGTTATAGCAAGCACAGTAGCGCACGTCAACACGGTTTATTGCTAATTCATGGTTTTTTAACGTTTTTTTGATGTTTTCCCATTTTTTTTAGATTTTTTTTAACTTTTCTTGGTTTTTTTTGACACCAGCGCACGCGCTAAAACTTCTTCAATTCGCTTCACTGCAATGATTTCCAAACCATCTTTTACATTTTGTGGAATCTCTTGCAGATCCTTTTTATTTTCAAATGGAATGAGAACTGTCGTGATACCACCGCGAAGTGCTGCCAAGAGTTTTTCTTTCAAGCCACCGATAGGTAATACATCACCACCCAAGGTAATCTCACCCGTCATCGCCACATCTTTTTTAACAGCAATGCCAGTTAACGAAGATAAAACCGCCGTACACATCGCAATACCTGCACTTGGTCCATCTTTGGGTGTTGCCCCTTCTGGTACATGGATATGAAAATCACGTTTTTCATAGAAATCATCATCCAAACCATAGTCTTTCGCCATCGTCCGCACCACGGTTAAAGCAGCATGAATAGACTCTTGCATCACCTCACCGAGTTTACCTGTCGTCTTAAGCTTGCCTTTGCCTGCTGTTGTTACCGCTTCAATGGTTAATAGATCACCACCAACTTCAGTCCACGCAAGACCCGTGACTTGTCCAATTTTATCCTCTTGTTGTGCTAAACCAAAATCATAGCGTCTAACACCAAGATATTTATCTAAATTTTTACTGTTAACCGAGACTTTTTTACCATCTTTAGCAGATAAAATATGCTTCACCGCTTTGCGGCAGATCTTATTAAGCTCTTGCTGCAAACGACGCACACCCGCTTCACGCGTGTAATAACGAATGATATCCTCGATCACTTTATCAGCAACGGCAATTTCAGCTTCTTTTAAACCATTGTCTTTAATTGCTCGTGGCAATAAATAGTTCTTAGCAATATTCTTTTTCTCATCTTCGGTGTAACCCGATAGATAGATAATCTCCATGCGATCTCTTAAAGCATCGGGAATATTTAAACTATTGGCTGTGGCGACAAACATCACATCAGATAGATCATAATCAACATCTAAATAATGATCATTAAATGTATTGTTTTGCTCAGGATCTAATACCTCAAGCATTGCAGAGGATGGGTCGCCACGAAAATCAGCTGACATCTTATCGATTTCATCTAATAAAAATAGCGGGTTATTCACCTGCACCTTATTTATTTTTTGCATAATTTGCCCAGGAAGCGCGCCAATATACGTACGTCGATGACCGCGAATTTCCGCTTCATCTTTAACACCTCCCAATGCCATACGCACATATTTACGCCCTGTCGCCTTAGCAATCGATTGTCCCAATGATGTTTTACCAACACCAGGAGGTCCGACTAAGCACAAAATAGGACCTTTAAGCTTACGCATTCTTTGCTGCACTGCTAGATATTCCAAAATACGCTCTTTGACCTTTTCAAGACCATAGTGATCCGTATTTAAGATATCTTCTGCTTGTGTTAAATCTTTTTTAACTTTGCTGCGCTTTGACCATGGCAGTGACGTTAAAGTCTCAATATAATTACGTGATACGGAGGATTCAGCCGAAGATGGCGGCATTGTTTTGAGCTTCTTAAGCTCAGACAGAGCCTTTTCAGTCGCCTCTTTTGACATCTTAGCCGTATCAATTTTTCCTTTTAATTGCTCAAATTCTTCAGCCTCATCGGCATCACCCATCTCTTTATAGATCGCCTTGATCTGCTCATTGAGATAGTATTCACGCTGATTACGCTCGACTTGCGACTTCACACGATCCTTGATATTACGCTCAAGCTCTAATACATCGGTTTCCGCCATTAATAGCTTTAACAAAAGTGACGCGCGTTGCTGCAAGCCTTCCGCTTCAAGCACTTCCTGTTTTTTTGAAACTGTCGCATGCGCTTGCGCTACCACTGTATCGATAATGCGCGTTAAATTGGTATCTGACAAAATTGACGATAAAATCTCTTTTGGAATCTGACCGTTCATATCCGCCAAGGTTTTGAAGCTCGACAAAATCGCACGGATAAATCCACTTTCATCAACATCATTTAAGTCATTTTTTGTCTCAATCAACTGAATTTGAGCAGCGATAAACGGTGTATCTTCAAAATATTTAAGTACCTTAGCGCGACGAATACCCTCAACGAGCACCTTACACGTGCCATCTGGTAGCTTCATCAATTGCAGAATCTTGGCATAAGTTCCCGTGGTATGTAAATCCTTAACTTTTGGATTATCAATATCATCTGATTTTTGTGTCATCAGTAAGACTTTTTGCCTTGTTGCATGCGCTTCACTAATCGCAGCAATCGATTTTTCTCTACCGACAAAAAGTGGCACAGCCATATAAGGGTAAACGACGATATCCCTTAATGGCACAACCGGTACTAACTCTTCAACACTTTGTTTATCATTAGAATATAATTGCATGCATGTTAACCTTATTGAGCTGAAGCTAATCTAAATTGCGCCTGATCTTTTAATACAATTAACGGCTCTTCTTTGCCATTAATTGCTGCCTCATCAATCACGACCTTCTCAACATTCTCAATTGATGGTGCTTCAAACATGATGTTAAGTAACGCATTTTCTAAAATTGATCTCAGTCCGCGCGCACCTGTTTTGCGCTTAACTGCTCTATGAGCTGCTGCTTTAATTGCTTCAGGCGTGAACTCAACATTTACTTCTTCAACTTCAAATAGCTTCGTATACTGCTTGATCAAAGCATTTTTCGGCTCAGTTAAGATCTTAACCAACGCTTCTTCATCCAACTCTTCCAAGATAGCCATTACTGGTAAACGACCAATCAACTCAGGAATCAAACCAAATTTAACCAAATCTTCTGGTTCAACTTGCTTAAGTAAACGGTTATGTGACGCTTGATCGTTTTTACCGAAAACATCAGCACCAAAACCAATGCCTGATTTCTCAGTTCGCTGTTGAATCACTGATTCAATACCAGCAAATGCACCACCACAGATAAATAGAATATTCGTTGTATCAACCTGCTCTAAATCTTGATTAGGATGCTTTCTACCACCTTTTGGCGGAACAGAGGCAACGGTACCCTCAATCAATTTCAATAAAGCCTGCTGAACGCCTTCGCCTGAGACATCACGTGTAATTGATGGATTTTCAGATTTGCGCGCAATTTTATCGATTTCATCGATATAAATAATGCCATGCTCTGCTTTTTTGACATCAAAATCAGCATTTTGCAAAAGCTTTTGAATCACATTTTCAACGTCTTCACCGACGTAACCTGCTTCGGTTAAGGTTGTGGCATCAGCAATCGCAAAAGGGACATTAAGCATTTTTGCCAAAGTTTGTGCAAGCAAGGTTTTACCCGACCCTGTTGGTCCTAATAACAAAATGTTGCTCTTTGATAACATCACATCATCATCTTGCTTTTGTTTGTTATAAATTCTTTTGTAATGGTTATATACCGCTACTGATAACACTTTCTTTGGCGCATCCTGACCGATGATATATTCATCTAGGTGCTTTTTGATATCAACAGGTTTAGGTAAACTTTGCTTGCCTTCAGCTGTTGATAAATCTGGCTCTTGAGTTGAACCTTGTGAACCACCTGTTTTAATGATGCCTTCACACAAGGTCACACACTCATTACAAATATAAACCGAAGGTCCTGCGATTAACTTACGCACTTCTTGTTGTGACTTTCCACAGAATGAACAATACAGTGTGCGACCACTGCCACTATCACCATCGCCACGTCTTTTTCTTGGCATATTTTCCTCTCTAAAAACAATCAAAATTATAAACGCCCATCGAGTTGCGGGCGATTATGCAGAAATTCAAGCTTTTTTTTTATTTAGCGCTTGGAATATGCGCTCTTGACTCAATCACCTGATCAATCAAGCCATATTCTTTGGCTTCTTCCGCCATCATAAAATTATCACGATCAGTGTCTTTGACTGTCTGCTCATAAGACTGACCGGTGTGACGCGCTAGCACATGATTCAAGCGCTCTTTGATTCTTAACATATTGCGTGCATGGATCTCAACATCAGACGCCTGACCTCTAAAACCACCTAACGGTTGATGAATCATAATTTGCGAATGTGGTAGGCTATAGCGCTTGCCTTTTTCGCCTGCTGCTAATAAAACAGCACCCATACTTGCTGCCAAACCAATACAAATCGTACTTACATTAGGTTTGATAAACTGCATCGTATCATAAACACCCATCCCTGCGGTGACTGAGCCACCTGGCGAGTTGATATAGAAATAAATATCTTTATCTGGATTTTCAGATTCTAAGAATAATAATTGAGCAATGACTAAATTAGCCGATGTATCATTGACTTCGCCATTTAAAAACACGATGCGTTCCTTTAATAAACGCGAATAAATATCATAAGAGCGCTCACCACGCGATGTTTGTTCAACAACCATAGGAACTAAATTATTTGTAATCATATTTTCACCTTATATCCATATTGCAAGTGCGGTTACACTGACAAGTTAATAACAAAAAAGCCACAAACGTGGCTCTTAGTTTAAGTTGATTATTTCATTTTCTCCAGTGCTTTACTGGCACAAATTGCGTTGTTTTAATTCATTGATTAAAACATGCCACCTTGTGGTAAAACTTTCTTGATTAAATCAAAGAAGTCTTCTGTTTTCTCAGTGGCTTGACCTTGCTCAACCACCCAATCAACTAGCTTATTTTCAACAACAACGTTTTTGATGTTCTCTAATTCTTTCTTATTATTTTTAACGTGATCACGTACTTCCTGCGCATCTTCATAAACAGATGCCATCTCTTCGATCACGGCATCAATTCCTTCTTGATCGGCTTCAAGCTTTTGATCACGTACAATCGCTTGTAAAATCAAGCCTAGCTTGACTGATTTCTCAGCCTTAGCCTTGAATAATTCATCAGGAATATCTTCAGCTTTCATTTTTGACTTAGCACCGCCCATACGCTCAATCAGATCATGCTTAGAGCGATCGATCTCACGCTGAACTAGTGATTTAGGTACATCAAAGTCAATAATATCAACTAACTGATCAAACACTTGTGTTTTGACTGTTTTATTAATCGCGTTTTTTAGCTCGCGCGCCATGTTTTGTTTGATTTCAGCATAAAACTCGTCAACGCCACCTTTGATACCAAACTGCTCAACGAACTTGTCATCAATCTCTGGCAATTCTGCTTCTTTGATGTTTTTAACGACGATATCAAACTGTGCAGCTTTACCTTTGAGCTCATCATTTTGATAATCTTCAGGGAAAGTCACATCAATGGTTTTCTCTTGATCTTTTTTCATACCGATAATGCCATCTTCAAATCCTGGAATCATCTGACCTGAACCAATCGTCACTTCAGATGCATTGGCTGAACCACCTTCAAATACTTCACCATCAACACGACCAACAAAGTCAATTGTGACACGGTCATCCGCTTTTACTTCACGCTCAACATCTTTCCATGTTGCCAATTGCTTGCGAAGATTGCTGATCATTTTTTCCGTTTGCGCATCGCCTAGCTCAACCACCGGTTTTTCAACAGCAACTTTATCTAAATCTTTAACAACCACTTCAGGGAAAAGCTCAACATTAACATTAAACTTAAGCGCTTCGCCTTCTTTGTTATTTAAGATCTCAATCTCAACACCGGCTGCATTTAGCTTCTGCTCTTGGATTGCTTTGCTATATTTATGAGGTAAAACATCACCTAATACTTCAAAACGTACTTGCTCACCGTATTTTTTCTTGATCATACCAGCAGGTACTTTACCCGGTCTAAAACCATCTACTTTTGCAGTTTTAGCGATACGCTGAATACGCTTTGATACCTCTGTATCAATTTCAGCTGCTGGCAGCTCAATATTTAAAACGCAATGAATGCCTTCTTTTTTTTCAACAGATACTTGCATTACTAATCCTTATTTGTACTCTT
>JAQCCA010000055.1 GCA_027621155.1 Pseudomonadota bacterium
AAAATTCATCATGCTTTGGCAGATACTAAGCCACAATTGCCTGAGTCATCTGAAGTTGAAAATGACGTTGATTCATTGACATTTAGTATGCCAGATAAGCCTTCAGTCTCGCCAAATCAAAATTGGCGGGATAAAACTCAATATACTGTTCACTCAAGATCTGATCATCGCAATGATATGGCGTTATATGAGCAGTTGATTAATCAAAAAGATGAAATCCAATATTCTGAAAGTGCCAGTGAGATTCACAATGAAATAAAAGCACAAACTCTTCACGATAAATGGCAGGATGCCACGCAATTAGCGATGCCGTTGGTAATCGATGAGATAACAGAAGCAACGTTAGATCAAAGGACTGCAGTGTCAGAGATGGCAACAAAGGCAATACCTGTAAAAGAAGCTAAGACCTATCCATTGGGTTTTGCCTTGGCACAAGTGCATGGCATTTTTATTTTGTCACAAACAGAAGATGGTTTGATTATTGTTGATATGCATGCTGCTCATGAGCGGGTGTTATATGAAAAGGTAAAAGCACTATGGGCAAGGCATGAGTCTGTGTCGCAAGTGTTGTTATTGCCTTTAACTTTTGAGATAAGTCCAGTATTGCTTGATGTCTTAGATGCGCATGAGGAGCTTCTTAATAAATTGGGATTTGAATATTCAGCACTGGGTGAGAAAACCTTAGTGATCCGTGCAATCCCCGTTTATTTAAAGAATAACCATATTGAAAATCTAGTCATGGAAATTGCTAACAGCCTTAAGGTCAGTGGCAAAGCCAAACCAATGGATGATTATGTGCATGCGATTTTAGCAACTATGTCATGTCACAAAGCGGTGCGCGCGCATGATCAAATTACCATTGAGGAAATGAACCAATTATTGCGTGATATGGAGCAAACAGCAAGAGCAGATCAATGCAATCATGGGCGCCCAACCTGGGTGAAAATGACAGTCAATGATTTGGATAAGCTTTTTATGCGAGGGAAATAGTCATATAAATTTTGCGCTAACTACTTTTGCCAAGCTGCGATTCTATAGTAAACTAGACGTCGATTTTGAATTTTAAATTGACACCAGTAGAGCAAGCATGATTACAACTAATGAAATTAGACGGTCTTTTATTGACTTTTTTAAATCCAAAGGGCACCAAGAGGTAGCAAGCTCATCGCTGGTGCCAGTGAATGATGAAACCTTATTATTCACAAATGCCGGCATGGTACAGTTCAAAGATATTTTTTTGGGCGCGGATAAAAGATCGTATAAGCGTGCTGTTAGCTCACAAAAATGTGTGCGTGCTGGTGGCAAACATAATGATTTGGAAAATGTCGGCTATACGGCGCGTCATCATACTTTTTTTGAAATGTTGGGTAATTTTAGCTTTGGTGATTACTTTAAACGTGATGCTATTTTCTATGCTTGGGAGTATCTCACGGAAGTGTTGAAGCTTCCCAAAGAGAAGCTTTGGGTGACTGTCTTTGAGGAAGACAAAGAGGCTGAAGATATCTGGATCAATGAAGTAGGTGTTGATCCTAAGCGTTTGTCACGCATAGGAGCCAAAGATAATTTCTGGGCGATGGGGGATACGGGACCTTGTGGACCATGTACTGAGATCTTTTATGATCATGGTGAAGAAGTTGCCGGCGGTCCCCCTGGGACGCCTGAGGAAGATGGTGATCGCTATATCGAGATCTGGAATCTGGTGTTTATGCAATACAATCGCTTAATCGATGGTACTTTAGAGAAATTACCTAATCCGTCAGTTGATACAGGGATGGGGCTTGAGCGCATTGCAGCAGTATTGCAGCATGTGCATAGTAACTATGAGATTGATATATTTCAGAAACTTATTAACGCTGCAGCAAAGATTGTGGCAACGAAGGATATTAATAATCCATCACTTAAAGTCTTAGCAGATCATATTCGCGCGTGCAGTTTCTTAATTGTCGATGGTGTTTTACCTTCAAATGAAGGGCGAGGTTATGTATTGCGTCGCATTATTCGTAGAGCAGTGCGCCATGGTTATAAGCTAGGAAAAACTGAAGCTTTCTTCTATCGATTAGTGGCGACATTGGTTGCAGTGATGGCTGAAGCCTATCCCGCTTTGAAAGAAAAACAAGCGTTGATTGAAGATGTCTTAAAAAAAGAAGAAGAGCAATTTGAAAAAACGCTAAGTCATGGCATGAAAATCCTTGAAGAGGAAATTGCCACACTTGATAGTAGTATAATCTCAGGGCAGACGGCATTTAAGCTGTATGATACCTATGGTTTTCCATTCGATTTAACAGCGGATATTGCCAGAGAGCGCAATTTAACGGTTGATGAAGCAGGCTTCACAAGTGCTATGGAAGCACAAAAAGCGCGGGCAAAGTCAGCCAGTAAGTTTGGTGTTGACTACAATCAAATGATCAAGACAGATTTACAGACAACTTTTGTTGGCTACTCAGTGCCGGTGTCCGATGCGCACGTGTTGGCGCTTTTTAGTGAAGGCAAAAAAATAGATAAACTTATGACAGGGCAAGAAGGTGTTATTATCTTGAATCAAACACCTTTTTATGCGGAGTCTGGTGGACAGGTTGCTGATAAAGGTGTTATTGAGGCATTAGGAAGTGAGTTCACTGTCGAAGATGTGCAAAAATCAGGATCTGCTTTTTTACACATTGGTAAGGTAACAAAGGGAAGCTTTGCTGTTGATGATGAGGTGACCGCGCAAATCTCTAATAAACGCGTAACAACGGCAGCGCATCACACGGCAACACATTTATTGCATGCAGCATTACGCGAAATTGTTGGTTGTCATGTTGAGCAAAAAGGCTCATTGGTTGAGTGTAATAAATTACGTTTTGATTTTTCAAACCCATCAGCAGTCACCACAAAGCAGATAAAAGAAGTAGAGCGTTTAGTTAATGCGATTATTCGACAAAATCTTGTTGTGGAAACAATAGAAACCTCACCTGAAGCGGCTAAAGACATGGGTGCTATGGCGCTTTTTGGTGAAAAATATGGCGATATCGTGCGTGTATTGCGCGTTGGCGATTTCTCGATTGAGCTTTGCGGAGGTACGCATGTCGCCCAAACGGGTGATATTGGTTTATTTAAAATAGCGTCTGAAAGCGGTATTGCTTCTGGCGTACGCCGTATTGAAGCAGTCGCAGGGCTTTATGCTGAGAATTATATTGAAGAAAAAGAAGAGACATTAACAACGATTCATGAGCTGTTAAAATCTAGCGATGATAATGTTTTGGATAAATTATTGAAATTACAGCAGCAAATCAAGGCACAAGATAAGGTGATTAAAGGTTTAAAACAGCAAATTTCATCAGGTGATGCTGTTGCCATTGACGAAGCGCAAATTGATGATGTCACATTGATCTCAGCGCTATTGCCAAATGTTGATATGGGCGTGCTACGCGACAAAATTGATCAATACAAGGCGCAAAAAGCCAAAGTGGTTGTCGCACTTTCTACTGAAAATGAAGGTAAAGCACAAATTGCCGTTGGTGTGAGTAAAGCAATCACTGATAAGATTAAAGCCGGTGAGTTAATCAATTTCATTGCCAGTCAGGTTGGCGGTAAAGGTGGTGGGCGTCCTGATATGGCGCAAGCGGGTGGTAATGATCCACAAAATTTGCCAAAAGCGATGACTTCGGTGCACGAATGGGTAAAAGAGCGACTATAATAGCAAGGTGCTTTATTGAACATTAAAATTAGGAAGAAAAGGCATGACCTTTAAAATAAAAACACTTCTGGGGCTATCACTTGCAATAAGTGCAGGTGTTGCTATGGCAACTACGGATACGCCAGTTGAAAATTTGGTGCAAATTTACCAACAAGCACTTGATAACTCTCCGCAATATAAAGCGGATTTTTATACGATGCAATCAAGCAAAATGGTTGAGCCTATTGCTTTGGGTGCTTTGCTACCAAATATCGGTTTAAACGCTGGAGCCACACTTAATCAGATTCAGACAACACCAGAAAGTGGCAGTTATCGTAACTACACAGCGGGTATTAGTCTGACGCAAACGCTCTTCAATTATGGCAGCTATCAAACTTATCAAGCGTCAAAACAAAGTGCCTTAAGTGCTGAAGAGACTTATAATGCGCAAAAGCAGCAGTTTATTTTAGATGTGGCAACGGCATACTTTAATGTGCTCAATGCTAAAGAGCAGGTTGTTTTTTTAAAGGCGAAACTCAAAGCAGTGCAAAGTACACTTGATCAGTCAAAGCTCAAGCTTAAGGTTGGGATGTCCACCAGTGTTGATGTTAAAGTCGCTGAATCAAACTATTATAGTGCGTTAGCGGACTTGAAAGCAGCAGAGAATAATGTTGCATCGGCTTATTATGCTTTGTATCAATACACGGGTGTCGATAACAAATCATTGGCTGATTTAAAGGATAATGTTAATTTCACCAATCCATCACCAGATAGTATTGGTGAATGGGTTAAACGTGCACATGCCAGTAATCCAAATCTTAAAGCACAGCTTTATACCCAAAATGCAGCAGCAAAAACGTGGTCTGCATCAACAGGTAATTTCCTGCCGAATGTTAGCTTAATGGCGAATTATAGTGTCAATGATAATTCAGGTAGTGGCTTTGCGACAAATGCTGCAAGTTTACCTTTGGGCAATTATAGTAATGGTTATGTTGGTGTAACCTTTAGCTGGAATATTCTAAATGGTGGCAGTGATTATGCTGCTAGAAAGCAGGCAGCGTTTAATTATCAGGCAGCGGAATTTACCACGCTTGATCAGCAACGTACGATTACGCAGAATATCGAAGTCGATTTCTATAATGTTGTCTCTGATGTCAAACAAATTGAAGCCTATAAACAATCCGTTATCGCAGGTGATGCAGCGTATAAACAATACCAAGCACGTTATAAGGTGGGTAGTTCAACTATTACTGAAGTATTGGATCAGTTGCAAAAACTATATGAAAGCATGTCATTGTTAGCGGCGTCTAAATACAAATATGTGACCGATGTCTTGCAACTTAAGCTTGACGCAGGCACGTTATCAGAGCGCGATGTTCAGATCTTTAATTCATGGCTTAAGTCCTAATTTATTCTAAGCTTCAAAGCAATTAGCAGGTGAACTTATCATTAAAAAATGATATAAATAACGGCGTTTGATCACTAACTAGAGAAGCTTGATGCAAAAGAAGCTAGCAAACGGAGTTATCGTCATTTTTGGTGCCTCTGGGGATTTAACCGCACGCAAATTAATGCCAGCAATATTTAGTCTTTATCAGCAGAAAGACTTAAGTAAAAGCAATATTGTATTAGGTGTGTCGCGTAGTGAGTTTGATGACGAGCGTTTTCGCCAAAAAATGCAAGAAGCATTGCTGGAGGAGCATCCAAAAGAAAAAAAAGCGATAGATAGGTTCTTAAGCCAAGTATTTTATCAGCAGATAGATGTCTATAAAGATGAAGGTTATGTCTGTTTACAAAAGCGCTTAAAGGCGCTGTGTAAAACACATAAGCTTGAACATAATTTCTTATTTTACTTGTCGACACCACCAAGCTTGTACTATGAGATTCCACAGCATATTGCCAAACTTGGACTTAATGATGAAAGTGATGGCTATAAACGCATTATTATTGAGAAGCCCTTTGGTACAGATGAGCAAAGTGCTCAAGCTTTGAATGCGCATTTATTGCAGCATTATAAAGAGTCACAATTATTTCGTATTGATCATTATTTAGGGAAAGAAACGGTTCAAAACCTATTGGTATTTCGCTTTGCGAATGCGATTTTTGAGCCACTTTGGAATGCCGCACATATTGAGAATGTCCAGATTTATGCCAATGAGGCAATTGGTCTTGGCTCGCGTGCCGGTTACTATGATCAAAATGGGGCGATTCGTGACATGATTCAGAATCACCTGTTGCAGCTATTAGGCATTGTCGCAATGGAGCCACCAGCAAAGATGGATGCCTACTCAATTCGTAATGAAACCTTAAAGGTATTTCAATCGATTCGTCGTTTTAAGACCGTTGAAGATATTAAAGAGAATGTCGTCACAGGGCAATATCAAGAAGGCTGTGTGCAAGGTGTTTGCAAAGGTGGCTATCGCGATGAAGAGGGTGTTGCTGCAAACTCAACAACAGAAACTTATGCTGCGATTCGCTTCTTTATTGATAATTGGCGTTGGCATGATGTGCCGTTTTATGTGCGCACTGGGAAGCGCTTGAATCAACGTGTTTCTGAGGTGGTGATTAATTTTAAGGCGACACCTCATCCCTTTTTCTCACAAGTGCAAAAGATTACCAAGTTTAAAAATCAATTGGTTATTCGTATTCAGCCGGATGAGGGCATTAAATTAAGCTTTGCTGCCAAAGAACCAGGTAGTGGCTTTAAAACGCATGAAGTCGATATGGGTTTTTATTACTCTGACTTCGCACAGAAATCAATGCCAACTGCCTATGAGCGCTTGATTCTCGATGCTTTACAAGGAGATAATACGCTGTTTGCTCGAAATGATGCAGTCGAAGCCTGTTGGAATATCATTGACCCGATTATTCAGTATGTGCAAAAGCTTATTAAGCTTTTATCCAAGTGGCTCGTTTGGTCCTATTGAAGCCGATAAAATGCTTGCTGAGCTTGGACATGCTTGGCGTAATCCATCGTCTGTTTTTAAGCAGAAAAAGTAATAGCGCATCGTGGAGATTTTAAAACACCCCGTCAGCCTACGGCTGCCACCCCTCTTGCAAAGAGGGGAATTAGGCAATGGTGGTTTTATATTCCCCTCTTTGCAAGAGGGGTGCTTAAGCTTGCGAGGCGGGGTGTTGAAGTAGAAAAAGTGCGTAACACCAATGAGTTAGGAAGTTTAAAAATAAGAAATAATTTGAGGACATCAATGTCATATATTATCTATCAACAGCAGCAAGACATCGCTTATGCGATGTTTGACAAGTTAGTTGCATTATCACATTCAACACAAGATTGTGTGCATATTGCATTATCAGGTGGTACAACACCTAAAAGTGTCTTTGAGCTGATTAATCAACGAGGGCAATCTACGGCAATCAATTGGCAGAAACTGCACTTTTGGTGGTGTGACGAGCGTTGTGTTGATTTTGCGGATAAAGAAAGCAATTTCGGTGAGGCGGATAGGTTATTGTTTGCAAGTGTTGATATCCCAAGGGAGAACCTGCATCCGATGCAAGGCGATATTTCACCTGAGCAAGCCGCCCTTAACTATGTCAGAGAGTTAAAAAAACATGTATCACAAACCGATGGTGTGCCACAGTTTGATTGGGTGTGGTTAGGGATGGGTGATGATGGGCATACCGCATCTCTCTTTGTCAATGGTGTTTCACTATCATCAGATAAATGGGTTGAGGTTGCCGTACATCCAAGCACAAAGCAGACACGGATTACCTTGACACTTAAAGTACTTAACAATGCCAAAATGGTTGACTTCCTAGTGACAGGTGAAAATAAAGCAGCTATGTTAGCTAAGGTATTTAATCGCGAGAGCGTGAGGATAGATTATCCAGCTAAAGCAATTAAGCTCACAACTGGGCGCTTAGTTTGGCATGTGGATCAGACCGCTGCCAGTGAATTGGATGAGACATAAGAACAAGGAATTAAAATGAATCAACATATAAGACAGCAGTTACAGCATTTACTGAAAACGGATTATTCAAGCTTGGATATCAAGAGTTTATTTAAAGCAGATGAAGATCGCTTTAATAAATATCACTTGAAGGTTGGTAGTTTATTATTGGATTATTCAAAAAATAAGTTAACGGATGATATCTTAGCAACGCTTTTTGAGTTGGCACGTGATGCAAAAGTTGAGAAGTATCGCGATAAAATGTTCGCCGGAGAGAAGATTAATACCAGCGAGCAGCGCGCTGTATTGCATACGGCATTGCGTGATTTCTCTGATCAGGCGATTATGGTCGATGGCGTTGATGTTAAACCTGAAATTATCAACGAGCGTTTGCGTGTCAAGACGTTAGTTGAAAAAGTCCATGCTGGGCAATGGCGTGGGCATTCAGACAAAGAGATCACCGATGTGGTTAATATTGGTATTGGTGGCTCTGATTTAGGACCTAGAATGGTTGTTGAAGCACTTGCTCCTTATCACTTAAACAAAACACAGGTGCATTTTGTCTCAAATGTTGATGCTGAATCTATTTTGAGTGTCACCAGCAAGCTTAACCCTGAGACCACATTGTTTATTGTGGCATCTAAATCATTTACCACACAAGAAACCTTGATGAATGCAATGACTGCACGCAAGTGGTTGCTTGAATTCTACCAACAAGATCAAGCTGCCGTGGCTAAGCATTTCGTCGCGGTATCCAGTGCACTTGATAAAGTGGAGGCGTTTGGCATTGATCTTGATAACTGTTTTCAAATGTGGGATTGGGTCGGTGGGCGCTATTCGCTATGGTCCTCAATTGGCATGGCCATTGTATTTGCGATTGGCTTTGCGCATTTTGAAGATTTATTAAAAGGCGCGTTTGCGATGGATAATCACTTCAAAAGTGCGCCATTGACAAAGAATATGCCGATTATTGTTGCTTTGATCGCAACCTTATATAGTGATTTTTATCACACACAATCGCAAGCGATTTTGGCATATGATGAGCGTTTGCGTCATTTGGTTGATTATTTGCAGCAAGCAGATATGGAGAGCAATGGCAAATCATGTAAAAAAGATGGCAGCTTAAGCCCTGAGCAAACTGGCGTAGTACTGTGGGGTGGCGTCGGTACTAATGGGCAGCATGCGTTTCATCAGCTATTACATCAAGGTAATGTTATTGTGCCTGCTGATTTTATAGCGATTAAAAAGCCTCATCATTCCTTGAAAGATCATCATCAAGCGCTATTGGCTAATTGCTTAGCACAATCGCAAGCTTTGATGCAAGGGAAGTCATTAAATGACGTCATTGATGAGCTTAAAGCACAAGGCTTAGCAGAAAGTGAAATCAACACGTTAGCACCGCAAAAAGTCATTGCGGGCAATAAGCCAAGTAACACGATAGTCATCGATAAACTAACCCCGCATGCATTAGGCGAGTTGATTGCTTTATATGAGCATAAAATTTTTGTTCAAGGTATCTTGTGGGGCATCAATAGTTTTGATCAATGGGGTGTCGAATTAGGTAAAGCCTTAGGTAAACCGATTTTAACAAGCTTAGAACAACAAGATTTTGATAATGAAAGCTATGACAGTTCAACAAAGGGCTTGCTTAAATATATTTCTTAGTCTGCATTTACTCTTTGTGGTTTTGTATCAGTGAAATAAGTTTTTTATCAAGCCAAAATTCAAAAGGGCGCCAGCCCTTGCACCTTGATAAATAACCCATATGACCTCCCTTGTGGGTCCATTGAATATCAATATTCGTATGTGAAAACCCAATGGCGAAGCGATTATCAACAAACGGGTCATCGTGATCGCAGAGGATGGTGGTACGATATGCAATCTTGCTAAGATAATTTTTAGCACTTGAGTGGGTATAATACTCATGTGCTGTAACAAATCCCGCCTCCTTTGCTGTAAACGTCTCATCGATTTCATAGACGCCATAATTTTTAGGCAACGTAGCGGCTTTTTCTTGAAACGATTGATAATGATTATGGGTAATGGCGCGATGCTTGAATAGCTGATATAAGCGTTTGGCAAAGTGTCGATTAAAG
This sequence comes from Pseudomonadota bacterium, assembly GCA_027621155.1. Taxonomy (GTDB): domain Bacteria; phylum Pseudomonadota; class Gammaproteobacteria; order Francisellales; family Francisellaceae; genus Caedibacter. Next base: position 9,660 of record JAQCCA010000055.1, read on the forward strand.
ATGGCATTATTTTTCTGGGAAAGTTTTGCCATACTTGCTAATAAATCCATCGGTGGCGCGACTGCAATAGCGTGTTTAATCGATAAATCATTATCACTATGTTCAGCCAGCGCTTTTAATAGCATATTGCCCGAGATCGAAAAACCAATTGGGATAAGTTGATCGTGCTCATCTTCTAATGAGAGATGTTTTAAAACAGCATAAATATCATCACTTTTACCAGCATGATAAATGCCTCTTGCTAGAGGCAATAAATGTTTGTTGGCACCACGATGATTTACACGGACAACGTGATAGCCTAAATTAAGTAGCTTTCTTGTCATTCGTAGCATATACGAAGAGTTCTCATCGCCAGAAAGACCGTGAAACATTACAACGGTAATATTTTGTAGTGTTGTCTGCGCATAAGATATCGATAGTTTTAATTGATCGCCATCTTTAAGTTTGAGATATTGCGTTTGCGTATTTGATGGCTGTGAGCGCTCTCCAATAATGCTACTAATAACGGTTTGCCATTTGGCAGAGAGTCTAATTGGTTTAAAGTCCATGTTTTAAAACGCTTAATAATTGGGAGTGATCGCAGTAATTGGCTTATTAACTCCAGTCGTTAATTCTTTTTAAGTACCGATAAAAACGCTTCTTGTGGCACTTCAACGTTGCCAACTTGTTTCATGCGCTTTTTACCGGCTTTTTGCTTCTCAAGAAGTTTGCGCTTACGTGATACATCCCCACCATAACATTTAGCCAGAACGTTTTTACGCATTGCTTTAACGGTACTTCGAGCGATGATAGCGCCACCAATTGCCGCTTGAATAGCAACTTCAAACATCTGTCTTGGGATAAGCTCTTTTAAGCGCTCAACGAGCTCACGTCCTTTGTAAACAGACTGATCCTTGTGGACGATGCTGGCAAGGGCATCGACTTTCTCGCCATTAATGAGAATATCTAAGAGCACCATGTTCGCTCCTTCATAGCGCTGTAGTTCATAATCAAGCGAGGCATAGCCACGGCTAAAAGATTTCAAACGATCAAAGAAATCAGAAACGACCTCGATCATCGGAATGTCATAAACAATAGATACTTGGCGACCTAAATAGTTCATATCAACTTGTGTGCCACGCTTTTCAACACAAAGTGTGATAATCGCGCCGACATAATCTTGTGGTACTAAAATAGACGCGCGAACAATCGGCTCACGCACTTCAGCGATGGCGGAAGGCTCTGGTAGTTTTGATGGATTATCAACTTCAATCTCTTC